>JAJYMU010000063.1 GCA_021786655.1 Bacteroidota bacterium | reverse complement strand
ACAAGTGCCGGTGTTAAATGTGCTTTAGTTTTGTGGGATACTTATGCAAAAGAAAAATATTCAAATGTCACTTCGGATTATATTTTTGAAACGGTTGATGGGTTTTTGAAGTTTCTGAGAAAAAGCATTTAGATTTTATTTTCTTGCCAGCCACACGTCTGGATTTTGGTAATTCCTCTCGCTCCAAATTTCGAAATGAAGAATGTTGCCTTCAAGACTTTCGTTGACACTGCCGATGGGATTTCCAGCTTTGATGCGTTCGCCTTCCTTCACGGAAATGTTGGCAACGTGACCATAAACGGTTCTGTATTCATCACGATGTGTGATAATGACAACGCTTCCGTAGCCCGGTATCCAATCGATTGCGGAAACAATTCCCTCGGCAACGGCGCGAACACTTTCTTTTCCGCGGACGGCAATATCAATTCCATAATTAAGCGTAACTGTATTCAGTTTTTCATTTTTGTTCTCACCGAAATCGCGGACCACTCTTCCCTCTTTGATCGGCCAGCTTAGTCTTCCTTTGAGCTGTCCAAAATTCTCAAAACCGCTGTAGTCAAAATCCTGAACATTCTTTTTCATGTTCATTTTGTTTTCGTGAGATTTCGCTTTTCGTGCTCGTTCGGTTTCTATAAGTTTTGCAATCAAATTTTTAATAACAATTTCCGCGCGCCGTTTAGAAGAAATTTCTGCGGCAATTGATCTTTTGTCTTTCTTCAATACAGCAAGAAGCTCTTTCTTCTCTTTCTCTTTTCGTTTCAGAGATTCCTGTTCGGTCATTTTCTGATCGACAAGATTCTGCTTCGTTTCTTTTTCATCGACCAGCCGGAGTCTTAATTCGCCGAGCTGTTCACGATTTGTTTTCAACTGACCCAACGCTTTGGCATTTTCGTCCGAGACGTATTGAAGGTATTTGTATCGCTGCACCGCTTGATTGAATGATTCCGCATTGAAAACAAACCGCCACATCGAAAGCCCGCGGTTCTTATAAACCCAAACAACATAGCGCGCATAACTTTCTTTCAAATTTTTCATTCGGTTTTCGATGCTGTCAATTCTCGCCTGAATTTGCCCAATAGCAATTTCTTTTTCGTTCTCTTCGGCTAAAAGGTTGTTGATCAGATTATTCAACAAAAGGTTTTGGCGGTTAAGGTTTTCAAGAGTTTGAAGAGATTCTCTTTCCGTTCTTGATTTGTTCTGTAGTTCTTTTTCGAGACGAGTGATTTCTTGTTTAATCTTATCGAGTTGGAGGTTTTGTTTGTGCAGGTCCTCGGCAGTTTGCGAAAAGAGAACAGTGAATCCGGCGAACAAACAAATCAGTATGTATTTACCAATCAATGATTTTTGCATCGTTTGGAATGTCCAGTTTCAGATTCCCGATTTCGTTGTTCACGTCAACCGAACGATATTCAATTTTTATTTTTTGATTGTTCGTTAACTCATTAACATCAATTAAGAACGGAACAGGCGTATCTTCATACTTTCTAAACTTCGAGTAGTCGGCGTTCACCAAATTTTTTCCTTTGAAACTATTCAGCTTGTAACCGGTTATACCCAAATCATCACGCCGAATTGAATAAATGCTTGCCGTCGCTGCTGAGGAATCATAATAAGTAAGGTTGTACTGATCGCTGTCGGTTTCATATTTGTCCGGCTCTCTTCTGAGTTTATCCGTCAAGTTTACAGAACCGGTGAGCAAATCGAGAAGTTCTTCGAATGAGATATTTATCTTTAGAATGTCATTCATTACGCCGGATTTCAGTTTGCCTCTATACAATCTGTTGTTGATAATATCATAAAATTGAAAATTCTGCTGAGTGATTAGCGCCGAAGCGAGATCGATACCGAACGGTCCGTAGAAAGCAACTTTCACGGTATCCGGTCGTTTTATTTGTACTTGAAAATTGCTCTTGGCATCAATCTCCGAAGTTTTAATAGTGATTGTACCGTTGCCGACAAAGTTTTTTATTTTTCTTCTGTTAGCTTCCAGCCGTTTAATTAGTCTATCCGCGGAAACAAGCTGTTCTTCTTGAACCGGTTTTGATGGAATACATCCGTCCATATACAGTAATGAAAATATCGACATGATCGATATCAAAAGAAAACCTTTCCTCACAATTCTCCTTTATCAATTTTTCGTTTTATCTCTGCTTTGCTTTGATCCAGACTGTAAGCTTTATTCCACAATTGTTTAGCTTTTTCTTTTTGACCGAGTTTAAAATAAATATCTCCAAGGTGATCTAAAATTGTTGCATTTTTTTCTTCCATGTTCGACGCAGTTTCAACATTCTTTTTTGCGTTGTCGAGACTATCTAGTTTGAAGTATATCCATCCTATAGTATCTAGATACGATGCATTCTTCGGTTCTTGTGCGACGGCTTTCTTAGACATCTCAAGCGCGTTCTGCAAATCTATTCCGCGTTCGGAAAGCGAATATGCAAAGTTGTTCAAGATGAGCGCGTTCGTTGAATCTAACTTCAATGCCTTTGTATAAAGCGAATCGGAAATTTTATATTCTTTTTTCGATTCATGTATCATCGCTGTGATGCTGAGAACTTGAATATTGTTCGGATCTATTGAAAGAGCTTTCTGCAGATATGTCAACGCTTCTTCATCGTTTTTCAATTGGTTCAACGTGTATCCCATCGCAGAAAGTGCCGTTACATCATCCGGATTTATTTTCAAGGCACGCTGAAGCGCTTCCTTCGCTTTCAAGTGATCATTTTCTTGAGAAAGAGCCAGACCGTAAATAAGATTAACTGCAAAGTCGTTCGGAAATTTCGAATACGCCTTCGACATGTAAGAAACTGCATCTTTGTATTTTCGATTGTCGAACAACAGACCGCCTAAGCGCACCCACACTTGAGCATTCCACTCGGCAAGTCCGGCAGCTTTCTTCAAATACTCGATCGCGATCGAATCTTGTTTTTCTCGTATTCCGATTTCACCAAGGTAAGCATTAACTTGCCAATCGGCGGTGTCTTTGTCTATCGTCTGAAAAATTTCTTTCGCAATGTGAAGATTGTTCGAATCTTTTTCTGAAGCAGCAAAGAAGGAAGTTCCAATTCTAATTTTCGCTTCCATGTTTACTTGCGGATTGGCAACAAGTTTCAAATATTCACCCGACGCATCTTTCCAATCCCCTTTTTCAATCATAACTCTCCCCTTCAGTTCCAGCAGATCGAAATCATCCGGGAAACTCGCGAGAGATTCGTTCACCATTAATAAAGCTTTGTCGTATTCTTTTGTTTTTATATAGGCATCGATTAAAACTTTTTGAAGTTGAAGATTGGACGGGTTAAGCTTAACCAGTTCGGCGACCATCTTAACTGTTTCTTGGATGTTTCCCATTCTTTCATTCAAAGCAACTAAGCGAACTAGAACACTCCACTCCGGACCGATCAGATCAATAACTTTTTTGTAAAGCTTCAGCGCCTCGGTAGGTCTTTTGGCTTCGTAGATTTGCGCCAAACTGAAATACGCGGTGTAAGCAGTTGAGTCTAACTTTATAATTTGATTATAAACCGCGGCGGATGAATCTTCCAAATGCGAAGAACTATAAATAGATGCTAACAAAGTCATGTACTCAACGTTACCGGAATCATTCCTCACCGCTTGCTGAGCAAAATTTATTGCGGATGAGAGTTTATTCAAGCGGAAGTAGTTCTTCGCCACAGTGTAATAAATTCCCGCCTTCTGATCATACTTCAAAGCGGTTAAATACTTTGCGATGGCGTCGTTGAATTGTCCTTTGGTTTCCAGAACACAGCCGTCGATAAAGTTTTGTTCTGCTATTTTTTCTTTGTCAGCGCGGTTAAGCTTTACCGAGGGTGCTTCGCTCGATTTAGCTTGTTTTACTACTTCTTGAGAACATCCGGTCAGCAGGGATGCAACATATATTATGATTAAGAGCTTCTTCATATATCCGAGTAATTTGATGCAAAAAATAGTTGTAAACCCTTATAATCACAAGGAGAAAGATTGTTCCGGCTTTATCATTTCTATATCTTTGCAAAAAAAATTTGATGATGCACAAGTTCGATCTGGCAATTTCTTATAAATGGGTTTACGACGAGGAGTTCGTTCAGCTGATCGAAGATATTTTCCATCGTCACGGCTCAACAACTTTTCTCATTCGCAATTACAACATCGACGAGGTAATTGATAGAGTTAACCGGAAGGAATTACAGTTCAAAGCATACTTAGACCGGGCTTCGGATGAAGACCGCGCGTTTGAACCAATTTCAAAATTGCTGCAACGGCAACATTGTTATTTAATTAATCCGCACAACAAAGTTTTGAAAGCTACAGATAAATCGACAATGCATAAACGGCTGATGAAAAAGAAATTCAGACTGCCGGATACACGTCTCGTTCCGCGGTATTCACAAACACAGCAGTTGAAACTGAACGAATATGATCTGACACATCTCGGATCACCTTTTGTCATTAAACCTGCGGTCAATTCCGGCGGCGGCGAAGGCGTAATCAGAAATGCCGTTTCACTGCAGCAAATTATTGATGAAAGGACTATGCATCCGAACGAAAAGTTTTTGATTCAAGAAAAAATTAAGCCGCGTTTTTTTGCCGGACGACGCGCTTGGTTCAGAGTTTTATGGGCTTTCAATAAGGCAATACCAATTTGGTGGGACGATCAAACTCACATTTACAACATCGTCACAAAAAAGGAAATCGCGCGCTTCAATCTTTTACCGCTTTTACGAATTACCTCTAAGCTGGCAAGAATAACCAAGCTCGATTATTTTTCTACCGAGATTGCAGTTACCAAAGATCATAATTTTGTTATGATTGATTACGTGAACGACCAGTGCGACATGCGGCTGAAGTCAAATCATCCGGACGGAGTTCCAAACGAAGTTGTTGCTGAATTTATTGAAAGGATGAGAAAAAAAGTTTTGTCGTTCTAAAAATTCATGTCGTCTTCAACTGTTGCCAGCATGTTCAAATAACTTTGATACCTTAACTTGTCGATCAATTCTTTTTCCACGGCTTCAATAATGGCGCAGCCTGGCTCGTGATCATGCGTGCAAGTATTGAATCTGCAATTATCCTGAAATGGTTTGAACTCGACAAAGTAATGTCCCAAATCTTCCTTGCGTACCCCGTAAGGATCTATCTCGCGAATACCGGGTGTGTCGATGATAAACGTTCCGACATCAACTTTTCGTAAAACACTTGTAACCGTGGTGTGTTTCCCTTTTGAAGTTGAATCGCTGATTGTTCCAATTTTGAAATTCAGACTTGTGTAAATCTCATTCAGCAGTGATGACTTTCCAACTCCTGATTGACCCCACATTAAATTGATTCTGTTTTTCATGGTTTCGCGCAATTCTTCTAAACCGTTTTTAGTGATTATGCTCGTCGCAAAAACTTCGTAGCCAATTCCTTGGTAAAGCTGAACAAGAGTTTTGAAATCTTCACTGGTATCCAAATCGGTTTTATTGATTACAATGATCGGCTTGATGTGAGAACTTTCCCCGATAACTATTAATCTGTCTATCAAACGGTTATTAAGTTTTGGAAGTTGGCAGCTTGAAACAATAACCAGGTTATCTATGTTTGCGGCAACAATTTGTTCAAGCCGCTCGCCTCGTGTGCTTGCGCCTTTAATCTTTGGGGCTTTTCTCGAAATGTAATTTCTTCTTGGAAGGATTTTTTCTATTACACCAGAGCCGTCTTTGTTCATCTCGTACAAAACTTGATCGCCGACGGCAACAATATCAACGGCAAAAAGTTTGCCGCGCTTCAATGCAAATTCTTTTTGGAATCTCCCCCGCAGCGAACATCTTACTTCTTCATCTTTTTCATTCAATAAATAGTAATTATTGCTTTCAGTCTTGAAGACAGTGCCTTGAATTTTTACCTCCGTTTAAAAATAAGAAGCACCTTAAAAATAAGGTGCTTCCGAGGGGTTGTCAATCAACAAGAGATAAGGAAAAACTTAAAAGTTATAGCTTACACCCATAACAAAATTATCTTGCGTTATATCCTGATAAGTGCGGGAAACATTGTATCCGTAATTGTCGCCAAAATCTTTCCACCATCCGTGAGAGTAAGCAAGATTAAGTGAAAGATTAGACGCGGTTTTATAACCGAGACCAACAGTTATATATTTCTTATCGTAGTC
>JAJYMU010000070.1 GCA_021786655.1 Bacteroidota bacterium | reverse complement strand
ACAAATTCATTACCGAATTGTTTTTGAATTTCTGGAATCACGTCACGCGGATCCGGCAGATTTCGATTGCCGAAGCTGATAACTTTTATGTGAGAATTAAACTCAACAATTTTTTCCGAAACAACTTTTTGAAATCCGTCGAGGATTGTCAATGCCATTATTACAACGGCAACGCCAAGAGTAATTCCGAGAATTGTTATAGTCGATATGACCGAAATGAACCGGGAATCTTTCTTTGACTTTAGATATCGCTTTGTGAGAAATCCGGCTAAAGACATGTGCAGTTTTTTTGTGTAAAGATATAAATAAATTAAAAGAACCGAAAACTGAGCGCCAAAATTGACATTTCAGCTTCAATAATATATTTTTGAAAGCCAATTTTGGAAATCATTTTTGTTCTAAACGTACGGGGAGTAGCTCAGCCCGGCTAGAGCGCTTGGTTTGGGACCAAGAAGTCGCAGGTTCGAATCCTGTCTCCCCGACAGAATAGTTTAGAAATCGGTTGAAAAGTTGTTTGAAATCAGGTGAGATAGAGCGTCCCGATGAAATCGGGAAAGTCGCAGTTCGATCCGCCGAAGGCGGACTGTCTCCCCGACAGAATAGTTTAGAAATCGGTTGAAAAGTTGTTTGAAATCAGGTGAGATAGAGCGTCCCGATGAAATCGGGAAAGTCGCAGGTTCCTCCGAAGGAGTCCCTTCGGGAGAATCCTGTCTCCCCGACAGAATAGTTTAGAAATCGATTGAAAAGTTGTTTGAAATCAGGTGAGATAGAGCGTCCCGATGAAATCGGGAAAGTCGCAGGTTCGAATCCTGTCTCCCCGACGAAAGAACGTGTTCATTACATTTTGTTGAGATATGCGCCCATAGCTCAATCGGATAGAGCAACAGCCTTCTAAGCTGTAGGTTAGTGGTTCGAGTCCACTTGGGCGTACAAAGGAATAAATCTAAAATTCTAAGCACGAAATTCAAAACTCTTTTAGAATTTTGAATTTAGAATTTATTGAAATGGTGAGCATAGCTCAGTTTGGTTAGAGCATCTGGTTGTGGCCCAGAAGGCCATGGGTTCAAGTCCCATTGCTCACCCAAAGTATTATGATGGCCCCATCGTCTAATGGTTAGGACATCGCCCTTTCACGGCGGTAATATGGGTTCGAATCCCGTTGGGGTCACTAACTTCAAGTTATTTTTCTCCATCAAATGCATTTCCTTTTTAGCGAGTTCCTTTTAATTGGCGGGATATGGGTTCTCCCTAAGGGATGCCTTTGGCAGAATCCCGTTGGGGTCACTAATTTTCAAATTCATTTCATCAGCAAATCTTTGTTAACCATCTTCGCTTTAGAGCCGTTTCACTTCATTAAATTTCATAGAAGAAATATTTTTTGGAAACTTGGATTGCGTTTTATAATTTCTCAAAAAAAAAGTTTGTGAGATGGAAAAAGAACTGAAATATCTCAAACACTACGCCGAGCAAGATGAATATCATACCATCCTTGAAAAGAGAAAACCGCTTTTTCCACCGCCATTAGTTTTTTTTCCCAATCTTCTCAGGGTTGTACTTTACAGCAACCGTTTTGCCAGAAAAAAAATCTATAGTGATATTCGCTGGGCAAACTCATCGATTGACATTGTCCAAAGTTTAGAACGTGCCGGCATCAAAATGAATTTTTACGGGATGAAGAATCTGAAGAAGGTAAACACGCCGGTTGTATTTGTTTCGAACCACATGAGTACTCTAGAGACAATGGTGTTGCCCTCGATCATTCAACCGGTGATGAAAGTAATCTATGTGATCAAAGAAGAGTTGGCTCGCTATCCGTTGTTTGGTCCGATTGCATTAGCAAGAGATCCGATACTTGTCGGCAGAGAAAATCCTCGCGAGGATTTGGCAATTGTGCTTGAAGGCGGCAGTAAAAAAATTCAGGAAGGAAAATCGATAATAATTTTTCCTCAGAAAACGAGAACTGTTTTTTTTGATCCTCCTCAATTCAACTCTTTAGGAATTAAACTTGCTAAGAGAAACAAAGTGCCGGTAATACCCGTTGCTTTAATCAGTGATGCTTGGGGAAACGGAAAATTCATAAAAGAAGTTGGTAAAATTGATCCGGCCAAAGAAGTGCACATTGCTTTTGGTGAGCCGATCACAGTAACTGGCAACGGTGCCGAGGAACATCAGAAAGTTGTTGATTTCATTTCGTCAAAATTCCGTGAATGGGGACGTGCTGAACTGCTCAGATAAAATCCAAGAATCTAGGGAGCCCACTTTGGACAAGCGGGGATGCGAAAATTGGAAATTTCCGCTGGTTTTGTAAATACTGCCAATATTATCGTTTTGCAATCGCATGACTTGTTAAAACTTCCATTAATCTTTTGCTTCATATAACTCCTTTTGCTATATTGAAAACAAATTCGTTCACTTGATTTTTCTTAATGAGAATAATCAAACCTAAAAGATTAAAACCGGGGGATGTTATTGGGATTATCTCTCCTGCTTCCTCATCAGATGATATCACAAAAGTTAATCGTGGCGTTGAGTATTTAGAAAAACTCGGCTACAGAGTTGAAGTTGGAAAAAACGTCGGTCAGGAATCCGGATACTTAGCCGGTTCTGATGCTCAGCGTATTGCCGATCTTCACGAAATGTTCAAGAACAAAAATATCAAAGCAATTTTTTCTATTCGCGGCGGGTACGGTTCAGGACGACTTCTTGATAAAATTGATTACAAAATAATTCGCAACAATCCGAAAATATTTGTCGGCTACAGTGATATTAATGCGCTGCAAATGGCGTTCTTTGCGAAAACAGGTTTGATTACTTTTGCCGGTCCCATGGTTGCAGTTGATTTTCATGATGAAGTTAGCAAGTTCACTGAAGAAGTTTTTTGGCGAACTATAACTTCCAACAAGGCGATCGGTCGAATCAAGAATCCGAGAAACGAAAAAATCTATGTGCTGAACAAAGGGAGAGCTGTCGGAAGAATTTTGGGCGGCAATTTAAGTTTGCTCACATCACTAAACGGCACAGAGTACTTTCCAAAATTGAAGGATGCAATTCTACTTCTTGAAGATATTAATGAAGCGCCATACAGAATTGACAGAATGCTGAACCAGTTGAGATTATTAAAAGTATTTAAGCAGATAAAGGGAATCATCCTTGGGCATTTTGTTGACTGCATCGAGCCCGATCCCAACAAAAGAACTTTCACATTAAACGAAGTAATCATTGAATATTTTCAAGGATTAAAAATTCCCGTTGTTTATAATCTAAAACATGGTCATGTCAAAGACAACATAACCATTCCTTATGGATTGAAGTGTGTTCTCAATGCTTCGCGCGATTATGTAGAAATTTCCGAGAACGCGGTTTCTTAAGTAATAGTTTACCTACTTAACATTTGACCTCCACGCACAAAAATCAGTTCTAATCGTTTCTCTTTTTTAAGAAAAAGTATTCCACAACTTGCTAAATCAACATGATTCCGTAAGAATTATCTGCAAAATTCACTGGTATATTTATTGTTCTAGGTTATCTAGGGCTTATGAATCCCAGGAGATGGATTGGATTTTATCAACGAAAAATATATCAGCGAACTGCTTGAAGATACTAGACTTAATGATCGGTCGCTTCAGAAAGATGTTCTCAAGAGGTCGAGAGAAGCAAAAGGTTTAACGCTGAAGGAAAGCGCATCGCTACTTAATATAACCTCGCCTGATCTGCTTGAAGAACTTTTTCATACGGCGAGGGAAGTGAAAGAAAAGATTTACGGTAACCGACTTGTTTTGTTTGCACCGCTTTATGTAACGAACTCGTGTATCAACAATTGCCTTTATTGTGCATTCAGAAAAGATAATTCGTTGTTGAAGCGAAAGACTTTAACAATAGATGAAATAAAATCGGAAATTGAATTTTTGGTGAGACAAGGACACAAAAGAGTTTTGCTTGTTGCCGGAGAGCATCCCAAGAAATCAAATCTTCAATTCATTCACGATGCAATTGACGCAATTTATTCTATTCATCTTAACGGCGGAAATATTCGAAGAGTAAACGTTAACACTGCACCGTTGAGTGTCGACGAATTTAAAATTCTCAAAAGTTTTGGAATCGGAACGTACCAGTGTTTTCAGGAAACTTATCATTACGAAACGTATCAGCAGATGCATCCCTCAGGACCGAAACATGATTATTCGTGGCGATTGTATGCGATGGATCGCGCACTTCAAGCCGGCATTGATGATGTCGGAATCGGCGCATTATTTGGATTGACCGATTGCAAGTTTGAAACTTTAGCTTTATTGAATCACGCTTTTAATCTTGACGATAGATTCGGTATCGGTCCACACACAATTTCTATCCCGCGTCTCGAACCGGCATTCAACGCGCCGCTTTCTCACAAACCGCCGTTTGCGGTTGATGATTCCTCATTCAAGAAACTGTTAGCGGTAATCCGATTGGCTGTTCCGTACACGGGAATAATTCTAACGACACGGGAAAGGGCGGAGTTAAGAAGAGAAATGTTTAGTCTCGGTGTTTCGCAAATTAGCGCGGGCAGCAGAACTTCGCCTGGCGCATATAAAGAATCACAAGACATTATGGAAGAGCACGAGATGGAACAATTCCAACTTGGTGATCACAGAACATTGGATGAAGTTGTGAAAGACTGTTGTGTCCTTGGATTCTTGCCCAGCTTCTGTACAGCTTGTTACCGTTCCTCAAGAACCGGCGATCGTTTTATGGAGTTGGCGAAGTCGGGTAACATCGGCAAACTTTGTGTGCCGAATGCTATCTCAACCTTTGATGAATATCTGATCGATTATGCTTCCGATTCAACAAAAAAAGTTGGCGGAGATTTTGTCACAAAAGAAATAGAAAAACTTGACGGCGTAACTAAATCAAAAACTATGAAAATGCTGGAAAGGGTTGAATCCGGCGAACGGGATGTCTATTACTAATCGATGATGAACCTCGATAAAATATTGTATAAGGATGAACTGACAAAGGAAGAAATTATTTTTCTTCTTAGTCTAGAAGATAGCGCAGACCAACAGAAACTTTTCAATCGTGCTGACCAGATAAGAACTACGTATTGCGGCAATGAAGTTCATCTTCGCGGAATAATTGAATTCTCGAACAACTGTGAACAAAACTGTTTGTATTGCGGTTTGCGCGAAGACAATTTGTCTCTGCAACGTTATCGAATGATGCCCGAAGAAATTATTGAGGCGGCAAAAGTAATTTCCAATCTCGGAATATTTACGATTGTTCTTCAATCCGGCGAAGATTTTTTCTACGACACTCACGAGATTTCATACATAATATATCAGATCAAACAACATGCTGATGTTGCTATTACGCTTTGCCTTGGCGAAAGGGGATTTGATGAATACCGTGAATGGAAAATTGCCGGCGCCGACAGATATTTGCTGAAGCATGAAACTGCAAATCCAAAATCCTATCAAGTATATCATAAGAAGCAGCGACTGATTGAACGGCTGAACCACCTTCGGTACTTAAAAACATTGGGGTATCAAATCGGTTCCGGCAATATGATCGGACTGCCGATGCAGACAGTTGATGACATTGCCGACGACATTCTCCTGTGCAAAGATTTGGATCTTGACATGGCGGCATTCGGACCGTTTATTCCGTCGCCGCACACGCCGTATCAAAACAAAAATGCCGGTGATGTTGATCTTACTTTGCGAACCATTGCAGTTGCTCGGTTGGTTTTAAAGAATGTTCACATTCCAGCAACAACTGCCTTGGCAACGCTAGATGAAGACGGCAGGGCAAAGGGTTTGAATGTTGGAGCGAACGTTGTGATGCCGGATTTAACGCCGAACCCGTACAGACAGTTATACCAAATTTATCCAGATCGTAAATGCATCAACGATAATCCGTTGCATTGCAAAGCATGTCTGCAATTGCAAATCGAATCACTTGGCAGAAAAATTGCGGATGGTCGCGGCGATTCCTTAAAACTCAACGACGAGCCTTCGCGTTCTCTCTCCAAAATTAATTAAGCTGTTTCTTACTTCTTCATTTGATTGTATATTTCGCAACAAAATTTTCAAAAAAATTGAGTCAGTGCCATGGTTCGCAAATTACAGAGATCATTTTTAGTGTTCGCTTCTCTCATTTTAGTTTTATCGCTTACAAACTGTTCTTCGCGTCAAGCGCGGGAATCGTATGAGTCGG
>JAJYMU010000130.1 GCA_021786655.1 Bacteroidota bacterium | reverse complement strand
GAGAAAGTCGGAAATTATTATTGCTGCGAAGAAAAGATAATAGAGTGCAAGAGTGTAAAGCAGATCGAAAGCCAAGCGGCGGTTTTTAAACTTCGGAATATCCTTAAAGAATTTTGCGATTACATAATTGTTTCCGCGCACCCAGCGCATCCGCTGCTTAATCCAGACTTTCCAACTCTCCGGTTCCTGCTCGTAAGTGATGGCGTACGGAATGAATTTTATTTTGTAACCTTCCTCGTAAATTCTAATGCTCAGTTCCGAGTCTTCGGTGAGCGCTTCTTCATCCCAGCCGTTTAATTTTTCAATCAGCCAAGTCCACATAACAAAGTTTGTTCCGGGAAGAGTTGAAATGTTATGCATCTGCCATCTTCCGGCTTGAAGCATCGATTGAAAACTTAGCGTTTCAATGTTAATAAACTTGGTAAGAAAATTTTTGTTTTTGTTTACTGTGCGGAATTTTCCGATGACGGCGCCCAATTCTTTGTGAAGAAGCAGCTGGGCAACTAGATAACGAAGAGAATTTTCATCCGGCGTGTTATCTGCATCGTATATCGCAATGACTTCACCTTTAGCGGCGCGCCTTCCGATATTGAGCGTTCTCGATTTTCCTTTGCCGCCTTCACCTTTTGGAATGTCAAACAATTCAACACGAGAGTCCTGCTTCGAGTAGCTTTGAATAATTTCTTTTGTCTTGTCGGTGGACCCGTCGTTGATCACCAATATCTGAAGTTTATCTTTCGGATAAACCAATTTCATCATCGCTTCAATAGTTTTACCAATTACTTTTTCTTCGTTGTATGCCGGAATCAAAATCGAACAAGTCGGGTAATCGAAATTCATTTCATCAACTTCCTTTTTCTCTTTCATGGATTTGATGAAGTTGATATAACCATACACGGTCAAAGCAAACTGATAGGCAATCATGAACCAGATCACGATTACGGCGACGACAAAAAGAAAACTAAGATCAATTTCAAGTACGGACATAGGCGCTAAGCAGTTGAATATTTTTTTCTGATTAATTTTAGAGAAAGATACATGACGAACAATAATGCCACAGCCAGTGTTCCGAAAATTGCAATTCCGGTAGATGACCAGAGCGAAGTAAGATTCACACCGTACGAAAACGCATCGCCGGCAATTAATTCAACGTAATGTTTTCCCGGGGGAAGAAAAATGCTGTAGCAGTCGTTACCTTTCATTACAACAAACTTGTATTCGGAATTATCAATCTTAACGGAAGTAGGTTCCTTGTTCAACGAAATAAGAGTTCTACAATCCGACTCATAAATAAATTTCAAATCTTTCATGCCGTGTGATACCGAAAGTAAATTTGCTGTGCAAGAAAGTATGTTAGTCTGAAGTTCATGCGTTGAAAAAGAAGTTATATTCTGTTCGAAGAAAGTAACTGTGTGATTGCCAGCCGGGATTAAAAATAAATTTTGACGAAATGGTGCAACGGGATAACCGTCTATGTTCAACACTTTAATTTCTTTCGGAAGTTCTATTGAGAATGCGGTTGGCGAATTAAATTGATAGCCGTTATCCAAATGCTGATAATTAACATTTACCGATGCGGCGTAAGAGAAGAACGACATGTCTTGCGGATTCACGCTCGATTCGGAATAAATTGTAAAACGCGGAGCGCCGATGGATGCGGCATTTATCAGATGATAACTTTCTGTTCCGGTTTGTATGAGCGTTGGGAACGGCGTTATAACATTTTCTTTTCGGAAACTTAGAATGTTAAGGTCGAGCAGCAGCTTGGCGTTGCCGCCGAGAAGCGACGCATAATATTTACCGATGTTGATATAACGCAGCGGGTCGGTTGACCAAAGATGTTCGGGGTCCTCTACCTGTAACGTAAAATTAAATTTCTTTTGAAGCGCGATAATGCTCTTCATATCCACGCCGATGTATTCGCGCAATTCCGGCGAGCCGAAACTATCCATTGCAGTTACGATAACCTCGAAACCGTTTTTCTTATGTGCTATCTGTTGGAAAGTCGAAAGTAAGGTTTCATAAACCGAATTCAATTTGTTCACACGGAATTCCGTTATGCTGTTTTGCACAAAGGAATTATTCTTCCAATAAAACGACGAAGCCGGATCGAATATTTTTCCCAAATCGATTCCGTACTTTTTCATCACTTCAGCTTTTGCCGATGGATGCATCGGGGTAAAAAGGTTAGCATTCTTGAATCCTTCGGCGGCTTCAAAATAAAGTTCGGCTAAATTCACGCCGTCCCAATCGTAGCTTTCAAGAAATTTCTTGAATTCATAATTCATTGCGGCAACGCATTTGGGATCGGTGAGCGCAACCGGGTATCTCCACGAAGGTCTTACGTCCTGACCGAGATAATTTTTCTCTCGCCATTCCGGATGTTCGTTCCAAAATTTTTGACTTACTTGCGGAGGTTCAAGCCATGCATAAACCAGAATGCCGTTTGCGTGAGCCAGATCAATCAAGCGTTTGTAGTCGTAAGTGTATTTCGGATATTCATGCCAGCCCGCCGCGTGAATAACTCTTATTCCTTCCTTCACCCATTGCTTTACAAGGTTCTCAACGCTGAATGTCCGGCGGAATCCGGGATCGAAATAAACTTCCAAATTATCTCTGCGAACGAACGGACGTAAATGGAAATATCTTTTTACATATTCTATTAAGTATGGATAGAGACTATATCCTTCCTGGGTATAAGGATCGAATCGGGAATTGATAAAAATTAGTTTTCCTTTGGAAATTTTCCTGCCGATCAAAATCGGCATGTGTGTGAATTCGTCGTAACAAAAAGTTTCGTCTTTGTCGTCGGTTTCAATTTTGTTAACAAGTTCAGAATAGCGCCAGGCGATCGGCTCTTCCGAGTAAAACTTGTCGCGTATTCTGTTAACTCTTATTTGTGTTTTGGAAAAACTAAGATTAAATAATTTTGCAAGATCGCTTTTGGTGTCGGTTACAATGTTTCCGCCTTCTTCAACAAATTTATAAATAGCGCTGTAATCTTTGTCCTTAAGCGAATCGATGAAAGCATACGGAACTATGAGAAGGTTATGATCCTTCAGATCGATTTTTTGCCCGACGAAAATTGTATCGACGTTAATGTTAACGCTCCGGAAAACCGATGCAAGCGAAGCTTGATCGTTAAAAGCGGCGCCCTTTGCAAAATGATTCCATAAAATAATTGGTCGCGCTTCCTTCCAGTCTTCATCTGAAACAAAAACGTTCCGATAAAATTTTTCTGCAGACGCAGTAATCTTTTCCAAAAACGTCAGCTCCCGTTCATGAAATTCGGTTGGTTCGGCGCGGTATAACTCTCCCGGTTCAAGTGAAATACTTTTTGTTATTTGTCCGCTAATTCTTTTTTCCGAATAAGTTTTGTTTTTTATTTCACCGTTTCTGTTGTAGTAAGCTTCGGCAAGAAATTGATCGTCCAGAGTAAGAGTGTAACTTTGAGAACCTGTAAGAATTATTCTGTCTTTTGTTTTTACCCAGTTGGTTTCGTCCTGAAGATCGATGTAAGTATAGCCCAGTGCTTTAATGCCGTCAACAAGAGTGCTCAGTAAATCCAAGTCGAGAAATTCGTGAAAGAAGCATGCGGCAAAACCATCGCGGACGTTGAGATTTGTTTTTGCGCCTTTAATAATATTCTGAACTGCGGCTCGGCTTATATTTTTGTCGTCATCAAGCGGAACATATCCCAAATTTTCCGGATAAATTTTTTGTCCGAACAAATCGTTGTTGATAATGTAAGGAAAGTACTGACTGTGTTCAAAGTCTTCAACCGCAAGACGTTGTTCCATTGCCGAGCTGAAATATTTTGAAACTGTCCGGTAAAGTTTGAAAGATGCGGTGTAGTGCGGCGTCTCCCATGCAATCGGGTACAAACCGTTCTTCATTAATTCTTGAAGACCGGTTTCAATCTTGCTGGCGATCCCGGCTTCGGTTTCATCTTTGATTGGTTTGTTGGTTAGTCCGTCCCAGAATTCAAAATCGCTCGCGGTTACTCCTTTATATTGGTGAGTAACGCCGTGCATCACCAAACTTCCGCCGTTCTTTACCATGTATTTAAGCGCATCAACTAAATCCGGTTTGTCCGACATGCTGACCCGTGTTTGAGTTGACGGATCGACATAAAACGGAATTACGCTAACCAAAAAGGGGATCCCTCGTTCCGAAAGCAGATCGGCTATGTCGCGAAGTTTATCGGGATTATCCATCGGGCTGATATCTTCAATTCGAATTAGCGCCGAATGAGATTCTTCATGCTGCTCGCCAAGAATATCGTGAAGCATATCAGCAAAGAGAAGGTAACGGTCGTTTTCATCTGCGTAAGAAAAAGGTGAATCACCAACGAGGATAAAATTTTTTGTTTTGATTATGTAAGGCGTCTCTTTCTTCTTCTTAGATGAATATGCATACGCAAGAACCTGCACAGACTTTTTATCGGTAATCTGAATTACGCTTGTGTGATTGTCTCCCTTGGTAAAAGTTTTATTACCGGATTTCACCATGTCGTAACCGGAAACTGTATCGTAGCTGGCAACTGTGAAACCGTAAAGTTTTTTCAAATCATAACTTTTGGAAAACTCTATTATACCGGTGTTCAGCCAGATTAAAGGTTTGGTTGATGAAACGGCATCGTTCAAAAATAATTTTGGAACGCTGTTTTTCAAATTGTAACCAATGTAGAAAGTGAAATCATAATTTTGAATTTCATTTTTAACGTATTGGTTAACGCCTTTTATAGTAGTCTTCGTGTGAAAATGCCCCATCAGTTCGCCAAGCTGCCGTCCGTCAGCCATTGCGAAGGTTTTCAGATCGGTATTTCCCTCAACAAGAATGAGGATGGTTTTAGTTTTTACTTGAGAGTAAGCCGACTCCGGCAGCACAAACAAAAATGCGGCGGCGAGAAAGACAGTAAATCCGTTAATAAAAAAGCGCGAGAGGAAATTCTTGAAACTCATAAATCTACTTTCTTTTCTTGGGAACAAATTCTTTTACTTCCGCTTTTGAAAAACCGAAATGATTTTTAATTATCTGAACGGTTCGTTTGGCGGCAAGACCATCGCCGTAAGGATTAACAGCAGAAGCCATTTTATTGTAAGCCGATTTGTCGCGCAAGAGTTTATCGGCAGTTTGGAAAATTTTCTTTTCGTTCAGCCCGACAAGTTTAACCGTCCCGTACTTCACCGCTTCTGGGCGCTCGGTAACTTTTCGCAGAACTAAAATTGGTATACCGAAATAAGGTCCTTCCTCCTGCACACCGCCGGAATCCGTAATGATAAGGTGGGATTTCGACATTAAGTTAACGAAGTCGAGGTAATCCAAAGGTGCAATCAAAAAAACATTTTCTATGTTCTCTAAAGTATTGTGCACGACTTCTTTTACTACCGGATTAAGATGAACCGGGAAGACGAAATTGATTTTCGGATATTTCTCCGCTAATTTTTTTACAGCTTTACATGCGCCGATCATCGGGCTGCCCCAATTTTCACGCCGATGCATTGTAAGCAATACAATCTTTTTCTTCTCGCTTACAATTTTGTTCAGCACAGTAGCGCTGAACTCATAATTTTTTTGAATCGAAATCTTCAGCGCATCGATTACTGAATTGCCGGTTACGAAAATTTTTTCACTCGGCATGCTTTCTTTCAACAAAGCTTTTTTTGCCGTGTCCGTTGGTGCAAAATGCAAATCTGAAATTGCGCTGGTCAATCTCCGGTTTATTTCTTCCGGGAATGGATTTGCTTTGTCGTTTGTCCTAAGTCCCGCTTCAACATGACCGACGGGAATTTGTCTATAAAACGAAGTTAAGCTGCCGACAAAAGTTGTTGTTGTATCGCCCTGAACCAAAACCAAATCGGGTATTTCTTTTTGAAGCACTTCGTCGAGCTTTTCAACGGCGTTTTTCGTTAGAACCGCAAGTGATTGGTTCGGCTGCATAATGTCGAGATCGTAATCAACATAAATTTTGAAAACGTCCAGCACCTGATCCAGCATCTGCCGGTGTTGTGCGGTCGCAATCGATACAACTTTGAAAAATTTCTTTTCTTTTTTCAGTTCTAAAATAATCGGAGCCAGTTTAATTGTATCCGGTCTGGTTCCGAAAATTACTGCGATCTTCTTCACCTGGTTTTTCATTTGATCTCTTCTAACGGTTGAATTAATAACACAAATATTTTGACGACAAAGATAAGGAAAC
>JAJYMU010000362.1 GCA_021786655.1 Bacteroidota bacterium | reverse complement strand
TGTCAATTAGTCCCCAATAATTCCATTTAATACGACAAAACAGTTTTATGATTTGGGAAAAGCAACTGTAATTTTTGTACCCACTCCTTTTTCCGATTCGATATTAATTTTCGCGTTGTTCAAGTCGCAATATTTTCTTACAAGAGCAAGTCCAAGTCCATTACCCTCAAACTTTCTTGAATAACCGCGTTCTTCCTGCATGAACGGTTCAAAAAGTTTAGACTTGAACTCTTCCGATATTCCAATGCCCGTATCAGTAACCGAAACAACAATATCATTTTCATTACTCTTATCTAAGACAACATCAATACTGCCCTTGTGAGTGTACTTAATGGCATTATCGATTAGATTACTGAATATCTGGCAGATACTGTACTTATCTCCGTAAACCATGGCACGCGGCGTTTTTTTGACAAGATTAAACTGAAGATTTTTCGTCTTGGCTAGATTTGTATATTCATTTTTCAGATTAGCAATTACATCTTTGAACAAATCTAAGTTTTCCCATGAAGCTTCATAAGTTCCAACGTGCAACTCGGAGATATTAATTATCAAATCAATGGTTCGTATTAATCGCCTACCGGCAGATTCTATTCCGCTGAAATATTCATTCACTTCGGCAGGCGGATTATAGCCCATTTCATCTTTCAGCAAATTTGCAAAGCTTATAATCACATTTATAGGCGATCTAATTTCGTGGGACATCTGAGCTAAGAACTCTGTCTTGAGTTTGTTAGATTTTTCGGCTAGTTCTTTAGCTTTGATTAAATCCTCTTCTGCTTTCTTCCTTATCGAAATATCATGAATAAACGTGCTGCTTCGCAATTCGTTATTACGGTCATTATACACTGCGGTTGAAATTTCCATTGGGAATTTTGAACCGTCTTTTCGAATTCCAATCAGTTCTCCGGTGAACTTGCCGGTGTGTTTCCTTTCCTCTAGAACAGTGTGCAAATTAGGATCAGTCGTGTCCACCACGCCATTTCTACCGAGTTGCTTAAATTCCTTTAAAGTCAATCCAAAAATCTTTTCGGCTGCGGAATTTACGTTCAAAATTTTCCCCTCTGGAGAAGCAAGCAGTATGGCATCCAAACTGTTTTCGAATAAAAGACGATAAGACTCTTCGCTTTCTCTAAGCGTTTGTTCAAGATACTTACCCCGATTGATTTCCTCGGTAAGTTCTTTTGTCCTTTCCTTAACTTTTTCTTCAAGCTGTTCGTTTAATTCACAAAGTTGACGTGTTACTTTCTCAAATTCGTAGTTTTTCTGAAGCGCAACCTCATACGTGGAAATAAGAAGGTCGAGAATTTGAGTTCTGTTTGATGTAATTGTATGC
Organism: Bacteroidota bacterium; assembly: GCA_021786655.1. Classification (GTDB taxonomy): domain Bacteria; phylum Bacteroidota; class Ignavibacteria; order Ignavibacteriales; family Melioribacteraceae; genus Fen-1258. The sequence goes on along the minus strand of JAJYMU010000362.1, from coordinate 4,901 downwards.
TTTTTTCCGCCGAAAAAAATATCCACACCAAACTGTGTTTGCTGATGCTTCCGCAATTCTTGATTTGCGTGTATAGACTGAATCATCGAAACAAGATATTTTTCTTCATAAGGTTTCACCAAAAAATTATCGGCGCCACAGTCCAATCCTTTAACAATGTAATCTGGGTCAGAAAGCGAAGTGAGTAAAATAACAGGAAGACTATTTTTAGTATTGGCTTTAATCTTTCGGCAAAGCTCATAACCATTCATACCGGGCATCATTATGTCTGTAATTACTAAGAGCGGTTTGTGTTTGTTCAGATATTCGAGCGCTTCGTTTGCATTATAAGCCGGCGCAACTTTATAATGATTCCTTTCAAGAAAAAATTTCAGTTGTTCAACTTGAGTTGGGCTATCATCAACAACCAGGATCTCTTGGCTATTAATAACGTAAGAATTATCTGTGTTCATCTCGTTCCTCCCATCATTTTAAAAAGTGTTTGAAGGACATTTTATAATTTGTAATCATGATTATTCGTCAACATTTTTAACGTTGTAATAATTTTTTCCGGCGGTAAAATGTATGTTGCTGCATCCAGTAGAACAGCTTCGCCGGGCATCCCGTGAACAACCGAAGTCTCTGCGTTTTGTGCAATTGTAACTGCACCCGAATCTTTCATTGTCTTTAATTCCTTTGCACCGTCTTTGCCCATGCCGGTAAGCAGTACGCCAATTGAATTGGGACCATATATATTTGCCACAGACCGAAACAGAAAAGACACCGCCGGCCTAAGGCTGTATTCAGGTTCATCTTTACTTAGTATTAATCGTTTTGAGGAATCCACACCCATGTGAAAACCATCGGGCGCAACATATACGTTGCCCGGGGTTAGCAATTCTCGATGTGCCGCAACATGAATCGGCAGTTCGCACGATAGAGAAAGCCACTCGGTAAATCCCTGGAGAAATCCTTTTGCAATATGTTGCACGATTAATATTGGGACCGGAAATTCTTTACCAAGACCGGATAATATTGTTTGAAGAACAACCGGTCCACCTGTAGATGCACCTATGGCAATTATTTGATAAGCTCCCTTCTCAATTTTTTTTTCTTGAAATGTAATATCAGTCAGAGTCGATCTAAGAGTTTTGCCATCAGACAGCTTTTGATACCGAGGCCATCTTCTAACGACTTTAATTTCTGACATGAGTTTGATCGTGTTTATTAATTCAACTGATGTGGCATGAAAATCGGGATGACCGATTCCCGGCGGACGATGAAGTATAGCAAGCGCACCCGCCTCCATTGCATGAAATGTTCTAGATACTTCGCCGTTTATGAAAGTGCTGCTAACAATAACAATAGGTGTGGGGATCGTTTCCATAATTTTGCGGGTAGTTGTAATTCCGTCCATCTTCGGCATATGAATATCCATGGTAATAACATCAGGACGCACCTCGTCAACCATTTTAATTGCTTCTTCACCATCTTTCGCAGTTCCAACAACTATAAGCGAAGGATCTGAGTTTATGGTGTAAACAAGCAAATCTTGAATTACCGGTGAATCTTCTACAACTAAAACTTTGATCATAGTGGTTCCGTATAGTTTCGAGTTACGAGTTCTTGAGTTTTCGAGTTACGAGTTCTTGAGTTTTCGAGTTACGAGTTCTTGAGTTTCGGGTTACAAGCTCAGTTTCGTTTGTATTTTGATCCTCTAATTTCTGTTGAGCGTAGATAACTCATCAATCCTCCTATTAGTTTTGATACTTCCGTTACTCTTGCGAGAAGTTTGTTAAAAATTTCTGAATCAATGTAATGCTGATCCAAAGCAACATAAAGCTGGCACCGGACTTCGCCCGCAGATCCCTTGGCGATCGAAAGAAATTGTTTGAATTCATTTGTTCCGCCTCTTTCAAATCCTTCGGCAATGTTCGATAGGATAGAAACACTTGCTCTGCAAATTTGGTCTCGTAAGCCGAAGTCTTTCGCAAATAAGTCTCGATGTGTTATGGCATAAATTTCCCTCGTTAGTTCACGCGCTTTTTGCCATGCTTCTATCTCTTCAAAACTTTTAAATGTACTCATAGAATTTTCTCTACTCTCAATCCCAAACTCGAAACCCTTTAACCTTCAACCCGAAACTTCTTAAACCCGCAACCCTTTAACTTTCAACTCAAAACTTCTTAAACCCGTAACTTCATTTATATGAGCTGACGAATAACTTCCAACAGATTCTTCTGATCAAAACTGCTTTTAACGATATACGCATTTGCACCAACGTCAATGCCGCGTTCACGATCTTCTTTTGATTCCAATGCTGTAACCAGTACAACAGGAGTATTGGAAAATTTTTTCTCGGAACGGATTTTCAACGTTAAATCAAAACCGCTCATCCTCGGCATATCAACATCCGAAATAACTATATCAAAGTTTTTTGCTTTCAGCTGTGTGAACGCATCCAATCCGTCAACCGCGGTTGTTACTTCATAGCCGGCAACTTCAAGAATGTTTTTCAAAAGTGCGCGCGCAGTAATAGAATCTTCCGCAACCAAAACAGATTTTTGTTTCGCGTCTTCTTTCTCTGCAGCCGGGGCAATTGATTTTGCAGAAGGCACTTTCGCGGATGACTTCATTAAATCAAAAACATTTAGAACCGGCACAACTTTTCCGTTGCCCAATACTGTTACGCTTGAAATATTTTCCACTCTGGTCAGTTGTTTGCCAAGCGGTTTTATCAAGACTTCCTGCTCGCCCAAGATTTCGTCCACAATCAGAGCTAACTCGTTCTCGTTGAGCGAAACGATAACGACTTGGTAAACATCGTATTGTTTGGTCTCACTTTCTTTCTGTTCAATTCCCAAGATGTCGCTCAACTTCACAAGAGAAAAAACTTTCCCGTCAAGCAGAATTGTGTCCTTGTTCTCAACAGTTTTGATATCATTTTTTTTAATTCTTATAACCCGTTTAACATTTGCCGTAGGTATTACAAGGAATTGCTCGCCCAAGCGAACGAATATGCCTCGAAAAGTAGCCAGCGTAAGAGGAAGAATAATTTGAAATGATGTACCGACGCCAGGACGAGATTTAATAGATACCGATCCTCCGAGCTTTTCAACTTTTTCCCGAACGATTGCAAGACCAAGTCCTCTGCCGGAAATGTCTGTAATGAGTGCGCTCGAAGAAACTCCCGAATGAAAAACGAGTGAGAGAATTTGCTGATCGTTCATCATACCGGCGTCTTCGTCACTAATCAATTTTTGCTTAAGGGCAGAGGTACGCACTTTTTCAAGATCAACTCCGGCGCCATCATCCGAAAAATTGATTTCCACTTTTCCGCTCTCTTTCTGAGCAATTTCGATGCTGATTAAACCGCGCGGGTTTTTACCTTTTTGCTTTCTCTCATTAGGCTTTTCAATTCCGTGATCAATGCAGTTTCTTATCAGATGCATAAAGGGGTCTTTCAACTCCTCAAGAATTCTTTTGTCGATCTCTATTTCAGCGTCATGCACATCCAGCGAAACATCTTTTTTTTGATCGTGTGACAATTCACGAATTACCTTTGGAAAAATTTCCAGCAGAGAGGAGAAGGGAAACATCAAAACATTTTTTATTTCTTCAAGAAGATTTGTCGTCATCACCTCGATGGAGCGATGATTCTGCTTCAACGATTTGGCAATTGCGGATAATTGCTGTTCAATCGTTTTAGAATAGCCGTCGTTCCAATTTAAATATTCAACCAATTTTAAAACCGTGTCGTTTTTCCTAACGGCATTTTCTTTATCGTTACCGGAATGTTTTAATTCCCTTTCAAGAATTCTGATGTTGCCGGATAATCTGGCTTTCTCTTTTTTCAGTTCATCGAATGATGCAAGAACCGTATTTAAGTCCTCAAGCCGGTTACCTAAAGAAAGTTTGGATGAAAAAATTTCTTCTACTTTCAGAAACAACGCATCCAGTTTCTTTGAAGGAATTCTTATGGTTTCCGACAGAGCCATTTTTTCTTTCGCCGTTGAATCACTGTCACGCAAGTTTTTATCTGCGGATACCGGCTGCAAGTTTTTTAATTCAACCTTCCGCTCCAGCTCCGATTCTTTTGGCTGGTTCCAAAAGCTCTCGAGAGAGTTCTGTAACGTTGCGACCTGTTTACTGATCGAGACTTTATCCGTTTCTGAAACAGGCATATCTAATTCGTGTAAGGTTCTTGTCAAGAAGTCGAGTGCTTTATGAAGTGCATCAAACGTTTCAGGCGTTGCAGCCGTTTTATGACGTTTCCATGAATCAAAGATAGATTCAAGACTTTTACATATTACTTCGATTGAACTTAAGTTAACAGCGCGGGCAGCGCCTTTAAAACTGTGTGCTTCACGGAAAATTGTTTCAACAATCTTTTCCTGTTCGGGTGAATCGCCTATTTGTTCCAGTTCAAGCAAACCGGCTGAAATAACTTTTATGTGTTCATCAGCTTCGATCTTAAACGTATTCATTAATTTTTTTAGAAAGCTCTCGTCTTTACCGTTCATAACTCTCTTTAATATTTTTTTCCATACTTAAGAATTCCGGTTCCGGATCGGAAATAGAATTCTAAACTTTGTATTGTTCTACAAGTTCTTTCAGTTTTTGACCAAGCCCGTGAAGATTCTGAGCAGCGGTTTCAGCTTGTTTTGTGCCAACAACATTTTGCGTGCTTGCCTGCTTAATGTTCTCCATTGCCAGTGCAACTTGATCCATACCCACAGACTGCTGCTGACTCGAAGCCGCAATTTGAGTAGCAGCTTGTGAAGCTTCCATAATGCTGTCACTGAGAACTTTTATCGAACTCCCGGCTTCGGTGGATTGCTTAACACCCGATTCAACTGCTTTCATACCCTGCTCTGTAGCCAATACTGCGGCACTCATAGCTTTTTGCACATCGCTCAAAA
>JAJYMU010000091.1 GCA_021786655.1 Bacteroidota bacterium | reverse complement strand
TTTTCTTTTTGTGGTGAACAATCTCAAGAGTTCAGAATTAACCGTTAAACTTGATAACCGAAACACATTAAATTTTTTGCACGGAATAATTGGTAAGGATCTCAGAACGCCCGATGCAAAGACGTTGATTGATTCCGGAATCAATATCGGCATCGTTGATGCTTCAAGCGAAGGACATGAAATGCCGGAGAAAGATGGGGGAGTAGGGCTGGCAAGAAAAATGGGAATGGACTTAGCGCTCACGATTTTGGATTACAATTCTAACAGAAAGAAAATTTTGATTTGCCTCGATGCAGACTGCACCGTTGAAAATAATTATCTCACGTCAATCGTTGAAACGGTGAACTCGAAAAACATTTCGGCGGTGTATGTGCAGTATGAACATAAATTGCCCGACGAACCAAAACATAAACTTGCTATCATCTGTTACGAAATTTTTCTCCGGTATTATTTGCTGGGACTGATTCATGCCGGGTCGCCGTTCGCGTTTCCAACAATCGGATCAACAATGATTTGCGATTATGAGAGCTACATCAAAGTTGGGGGAATGAATAAAAAGAAGGCGGCAGAAGATTTTTACTTCATGGAAAAACTTGGCAAGATTACGCGCATAGAAAAAATCGGCTCAACCAAAGTGTATCCATCAAGCCGTCCTTCGTGGCGTGTTCCATTTGGTACAGGCAAACGCGTAAACCGGTTTCTGCAAGAAGCGCATGATGAATACGTTTTGTATGATCCGCGGTCGTTTGTTGTGCTGAAAAAGTGGACCGAGATTTTCAATGCGGAAGAAATACTTGGCGCTGATGAGTACATGCTTCGGGCAAAAGAGGTTGATCGCGCGCTGCATAGATTTCTCATTCAAAATTCTTTTGGAGAAAGCTGGAATAAAATATTGCAGAGTTCCAAATCAGAAGAACAAATTTGGAAACAAAAATTGATGTGGTTCGACGGTTTCCGAACTTTGAAACTTGTTCACTTTCTTCGAGACAACGGATATCCGCTCGTCAATATGTTCGATGCCGTGGACAAGTTATTTGCAATGATCGGTAAAGATAGCAAGATCGCAAGAAGCGACTTGATTCCTTCAGTCGAAATTCAAATCGAATATTTGAAGCATCTCCGGCGGCTTACATAATCGCACGGTTCCCTCGTTTAGAATTTCAAACCAAACTTGATTATATTTTGCGCGCCCATTTGAGGATGTATGGACCTTTACGAAAAACTAAAATCAATAAAAGAAAAGTACGATAAGATTAACGAGCAGCTTTCCGATCCTAAGCTTGTATCCGACCAGCAGAGATATGTTTCGTTGAATAAGGAAAGAAGCGATCTGACCGGTCTCATCAATGCCTATAATGAATACGACTATTTGGTAAAGAACATCTCCGGCAATCAAGAAATTATTGATGCCGGCGGCGATAACGAACTTGTTGAAATTGCCGAACACGAATTGAAAGAACTGAAAGAAAAAAAAATCGAGATGGAAGAGAAGATAAAACTTCTTCTCATACCGAAAGACCCCGATGACGACAAAAGTGTTATCGTTGAGATTAGAGCCGGAACGGGCGGAGAAGAAGCCGGATTGTTCGCTGCAGATCTGTATCGAATGTACTCGCGTTACGCCGAAATCCGCGGCTGGAAAAAAGAAATTATCGATTTCAGCGAAACCGGCTTGGGCGGAATAAAAGAAGTTGTTTTCAGCTTAGGCGGCGACGGCGTTTTCGGCGACCTGAAATTTGAAAGCGGTGTTCACCGTGTGCAGAGAGTTCCCGCAACCGAAGCTAGCGGAAGGGTTCACACATCTGCTGCGTCGGTCGTTGTGTTGCTAGAAGTAGGAGACGTTGAAATAAATATTGACCCGAATGATCTGCGTATTGATGTTTACAGAAGCGGCGGCGCCGGCGGACAAAACGTTAACAAAGTTGAAACGGCAATTCGTATTACGCACATTCCCACTGGACTTGTTGTTCAATGCCAGGACGAACGTTCTCAATTGAAGAACCGCCAGAAAGCCATGAAGGTTTTGAAAGCGCGCTTGTACGACATGAAACTTCGGGAACAGAACAGCGAAATTGCTGCGCAGCGAAAGTTGATGGTTAAGAGTGGTGATCGAAGTGATAAAATTAGAACATACAACTTTCCGCAAAATAGAGTTACCGACCACCGTATCGGTCTAACGCTCTACAATCTCTCCGAAATCATTGAAGGAGAAATTGCGGAACTGATCGAGAAACTGAAATTGGCAGACAGAACTGAAAAATTGCAAGCGAGTTAAGATTTTTCCCCGCTGAAATTCTCTAGAAACTTGATCAAGAAAAACATTACAAACCCGATTGAAGAAAGCAAAAAATCTTCGGGGTCAATCGTAACGTTCTGAACACTTCCGATAAGTTTTCCTAGATATTTAGTAATCACTAACACAACGAAAAAAAGTAGAAAACCAAGTAAGCCGGATTTGATCGGATTTAAAACGAATTTCTGGAAAGTAGATTTTGATGTAACTAACATATTCCCTCCATTATGAATTTGTTTGCTGGCTGGGAACAATTTCTGTTACAATATAAAGAATTGAAATTATATGTTGAAGAGAATTGTTGCGGTCAGAAAAATTTTTGTGAAAAGCGGATAGAATGTAGAAGAAATTTTTCAAAGTAATTTTATTTAAATGTAGTTCGCTTCATTAGGGAAATGCTATTAACTGATTTATTCTCTTTTGGCGTGGTTAAGCAATATGTGAATCCTTCTTTCAGAGAATATGCGCCAACCTCTCCCATTTTATTTATTGCTAGGTAGCTAACATTCATATCGGAAAAATCTTTTACCGATTTGTAAAGTCGCTTGATTGCAAACTCACAAGCTTTTTGCGGAGAAAAACCTTCGCGCATTTTTTCTACAACAAGAAAACTTCCAAGCGTTCTCATTACATATTCTCCGTTACCGGTTGATACAGCGCCGCCGACAGAATTATCAACAAACATTCCGGCGCCGATGATTGGTGAATCGCCAACACGCCCGTGTAACTTAAAAGCTAAGCCACTCGTAGAAACTCCGCCGCTTAAGTTTTTCATCTTGTCTATTGCAAGCATTCCAATTGTATCATGATTTTCTTTTTTGGTTTGTTTTTCTTTCCACTCTAACCAGGCTTGCTTCGATTGTTCTGTTAATAAACTTTCTTCTTTGAATCCGTTTCGAAGCGCGAATTCTTTTGCACCGTCTCCCACGAGCATAACATGTTTTGTTTTTTCCATTACCAATCTAGCGACTGAGATTGGATGCATAATGTTTTCGATACAACCGACGGAACCCGCGTTGCCGCTCCAGTCCATAATTGCTGCGTCGAGCGTAACTTTTCCGTCGGCGTCCGGTAAGCCGCTGTAACCGACCGATGTGTCGTTCGGATCGGCTTCTGTAACTTTGATTCCTTCTTCTATTGCATCCAAAGAATTTTTTCCTTGAATAAGAATTTCCATCGCGCGTGCATTTGATTTGAGGTTCGGTGCCCAGGTAGAAACAACGATAGGAACGTTTGACGAACTCGATTCGGGAAAAAGCTTTGACGGAGAAACTTGATTTAATAACAATCCACCGCCGGCAATTGCTCCGGCTTTTACAAAATCACGTCGTTTCATTTATTCACCTAGAGATTTCTGTTTTATGTTTTGGTTGATTGAAAATAATTCCGGTCGTCTTTCAAAAAGTTTAAGAACATCTTCAAAATAAAAAACTGAATTGGGTTTATAAAGTTCCGAATAAATTATACTAATTAGCTTCAAATCTTCTTCGGTATCAACCGTCCATCTGTGAGATGAATAATCTTTTTCGTTTATGAAATTCTCTATTGTAAATTTTTCGGGGTGCTGGTAAATGTATGGCGTGACATGTTCCCGTTCAAAAATTTCTTTTGCTTCGTTACATGCTTTTTCAAGCGCTGCAAACGAAAATATTTCTATATCCAGCCCGCGGGGGAAAGTTCTTTTGATAACGTTGCTCAGATAATCCAGACGGACAAATTTGTTGGCTGCCAAGAAAACATTCAACATCGAATCGATTAATTCCGGATCGATTAGAGGGCAGTCGGAAGTGATGCGAACAATAATATCAGCGCTGAATTTTGTTGCTGTGTCGTAATAACGCGAAAGAACATCGTTCATGCTACCGCGGTGATATGTATAATTGTTTTTTATGCAAAACTCTTCAACGGCATTATCTTCAGGCGAAGTTGTAGTTGCAATAATAAATTGATCCGTTAGTTTGGAAAAGAAAAGTCTTTCAACAACATGCTGAAGCATCGGCTTGTCGGAAATGTTCTTGAAAATTTTTCCCGGAAGTCGTGTGGAGCCGGTTCTTGCCTGAACTATCGCGGCAATTTTTTGTTGAGAAGGACTATTCAATTAAATCCCAGCTTAATGGCGTTCCTCTTTCTATATTTCTTTTGGCTTTCTTACCAAGGATTTCTTTCAAATATTTTGGTGGAAGTCCAGACGATGGACGAATGGATCTCACATTCTCATCAGAAAATTTTTCACCTGCTTTCGTATCTTTAACGATAAATAACGACCGCGCAAACGAACGGCTCTTTCCAATTTTTTCAGTCAATTCGAAACTTATTTTACCCAACGATTTTTCAACCCGCCTAACTTCATCGACCATCTTCTTAAACTCTTGCGGTTCCAATGAGAAAGCTGCGTCCGGTCCGCCGAGCCGTTTATCAAGGATGAAATGTTTCTCAATAATTTTCGCGCCGATTGCTGTTGAAGCAACCGGAACAATCGTCCCTAGCGTATGATCTGAAAGCCCAACGACCACATTAAACTTTTTTGCCATCGCAGGAATGGTTTTCAAATTTGCATCCTCGATTGAAGCGGGGTATTCAGAAGTGCATTTCAACAAGGCGATTTGGTTGTTCCCAGTTCTGCGGCAAACGTCAACGGCTTCTTTTATTTCTTCTTCCGTAGCGATGCCTGTTGAAATAATTATTGGTTTGCCTTTCGACGCTACGTATTCGATCAATGGTAGGTCAACGATTTCGAACGATGCAATTTTATACGCGGGCACTTCCATTTGTTCAAGAAAATCAACGGCAGTTTTGTCAAACGGAGATGAAAAGCAGATCAATCCGAGTTCTTCGGCAAGTTTCTTCAGCTTCGGCTGCCACTCCCACGGTGTATAAGCTTTTTGATAAAGCTGGTAGAGAGTTGTGCCATCCCAAATTGTCCCTTGTTGGATTTTAAAATAATCTTTGTCGCTATCGATTGTGAGTGTGTCGGGTGTGTATGTCTGCAGTTTAACCGCGTCGGCGCCGCAATCCTTAATTGCCTTTATCGATTGAACGGCTATGTCATAATTCTGATTATGGTTCGCCGACAGTTCGGCAATTATAAAAACGCGGTTGTCTTTTCCAATTTCAAAGTCGCCGATTCTAAAATTCACTTTGATTCTCTTTTCAAAAGAAATTTATAAAAATTTTTTTCTTCAATATTTTCTTCGCACGCAAAAGAAAAACCGGTTGATATAAATGCCTTCATAGACGCCTCATTATGCGGCAAAATGTATGCAAGTATTTCTTGAATATGACTCCTATCGGAAAAAGTTTTGGAACACGCCTCTCGTAAAATCTTTTTTGACAAACCTTTTCCTCTAAACTCTTTCAGCACGCTTATGCTAACAGTTGCGCTCTGGCATTCAATCTGAAAACGTACTTGCCCGATAAAATTGTCTTTCTTATCAAACGCCAAAAGGAATATATAATCTTCTTCCTTTATTTTCTTGTTGAACCAACTTTGGTGTTCGTCCCAATTAATCATTTTTTTGCTTATCGATTGTTCTCGAACGGTCGGGTCGTTAGAAAGCTCGAAAATTTTTTTCGAATCGGATTCAACCGCTTTCCGAAGATAAAAAGAATTTGTGTTGCAAAGTTTTTCAATTACAAATTGGACCGCGCGTAACGATCCTTGTCCGTCAACATTCTCTCTTCCAGCGTTGCCGGATTTCTTTCGCAGAGAAATTGATTTGTACGACTCAATCAGCTCAATTATTTTTCTAAGGAAATTTACGTCGCTGCTGAATATTGGATCGATTATAAATCCTTTTTTCTTCCACTCAAGAATATTACTGCGCTGATTCTCCGCGACTGCGATTGCAATGGTCGGACTTCCTGTTGCAGCTAATTCGTACAAAGTTTGTCCCGCCGCGGATATTGCTACATCGTTAGAAAGCATTAACTCGAGTATTCCGGATGCATCC
>JAJYMU010000167.1 GCA_021786655.1 Bacteroidota bacterium | reverse complement strand
AGCAACTGAAAACGGGTGTCAACGTTTCCCCCGATTAAAAAATTATTAATTCACACTAATTGTAAAACCAATTACGCTTCATCAAACTAATTTCTTTTTCGTATTTCATTTTATCTGTCTCATATGGTAATCAACAATTCCATTACTAATGTAATTCCAAAAGACATTTCTATCAAGATAAAGTTCGTTCACCCAAAATTTTTACACTTAAGAACAAAATATAAAGGCCGCAATGATTTTCTTCATCTGTTCACCACAACAAGGCGAAAATCAAATACGGCCTTTATAAAGGGCAACATAGGGGAAACTCTATCTCATCTTCTTGCTCTTAATCTTAATCTTACTCTTGCAGCATCAATCCATAATTTTTCTTAAGAACGACGAACTGTCTTCCTCATCATTGTTCTTTTTGTTCGGATTGAAATCTTCTTCGGGATAATCAGCATGTTCGGTTCTAAATCCGCTTTCTATATTTGCGTTCCGTGCAAACAAATCCAGATCGCCTTTGTTGTATCTAAGAATAGTAGGAATGCTCAAGTCCTCGCTGTTTTCGAGATCGGCGCCTTTCTTTGTTGAAAATGCCGCGCCGATGCTGCCGACTTTTTTCTCTGTCTGCCCGCTCCGACTGGTCGGAGACGAGGCGAGCCGGTCAGGCAAGTCATGCTTTCTCTCAGCTTTCTCAGATTTCAAACTGCTTATTGGTTTCGAACTCGCTTTTGTTTCGAATCCCGTCGCGATTACCGTGTACGAAATGTATTCCGTCATGGATTCTTTATTTACAACGCCGAATATTACATTTGCTTCTTCGCCCGCAGCTTCGAAAATTACATTGTTGCCGGCTTCAATTTCCTGCATTGTCATGTTAGCCGAACCGCTGACGTTGAGAAGAATATTCTTCGCACCTTTAATTGAAACACCTTCCAGAAGCGGCGATGAAATTGCTTTCTGTGCAGCTTCGATAGAGCGGTTTTCTCCGCTTGAAATTCCGCATCCCATCAATGCCTGTCCGCTGTCTCTCATAACCGTGCGAACATCGGCAAAGTCAACGTTGATGATTCCTTTGATGGTAATTATATCTGCAATGCCGCGTGTTGCTTCGTAAAGAATTTCATTCGGCTTATCGAACGCCGCGCGTGCTGCTGTTGCAGTATCGATGATGCTTAAAATTCTGCTGTTCGGAATTACGATTAATGAATCGACATACTGACGAAGTTCGGCAATTCCTTCGTCGGCATTTTTCATTCTTTGTTTGCCTTCCCACGTAAACGGTTTTGTAACAATACCGATTACAAGTGCGCCGAGACTTTTGGCAATCGATGCAACTATTGGAGCTCCGCCCGTTCCTGTTCCGCCGCCCATACCGGCGGTAACAAAAACCATGTCCGAGCCATCGAGAATATGAGTAATTTTTTCGCGATCTTCTTCTGCGGCTTTCTTACCAACGTTGGGATCTGCACCGGCACCTAATCCGCGTGTTACGTTTGTGCCGATTTGAATTTTGTGCAGCGCCGAACTTTCCTCCAGCACTTGCGCATCCGTATTGACAGCAACGAACTCAACCCCGTTCAAACCGCGGTTGATCATACTATCAATAGCATTGCAGCCGCCGCCGCCTACTCCAACGACTTTAATTTGAGCTGACAATGGTCTTTGTGTTTCCAAAGTAAAAAAACGTGGCCGTTTTTCCATAGTTGACATGATTCCTCCTTGTTGTGGTATTTTATTTTTTATAGCTTGTCAAAAAATTCTTGTACCCTTTTGAACAGCTTGTTCAAATTGAATTTACTTTCCGTACTTGTACTTTTACCGACAGAAAAACTATCCGATGCTTTTCCGGGAACGCCGCGGATTAATCCGGCAACTGTTGCAAACTCCGGACTTTCAACTTCGTTCGATAAACCGGAACCGAGATCGAGTGGAACTCCGATGCGCGCAGGCATTCCAAAAACTTCTTCAGCCAATTCCGTACTTCCTTTAAGAAGTGAGCCGCCGCCAGTTAATACGACACCAGCTTTAATCTTATTTTTGAATCCGGTGTGGCGCAGTTCGTTATCGATGATCGAGAAAAGTTCTTTCATTCTAATACTGATGATTTGTGTTAACAGCGAGAGAGGTATTTTAATGTTTCCTCTTCCGCCTATGCCCTTTATGTATAAGTCTTCTTCTTTGATCATCGCTTGTTCGGTTGCGTAGCCGTGTTCACGTTTTAATTTTTCAGCATCCGCAGTAACGATGCCGAGTGTTTCGCGGATGTCGTTTGTAACTTGATTGCCCGCAACTCCAATTACTTTTGTATGCTTGATTGCTTTTTTGTGAAATACCGCCAAGTCGGTTGTTCCGCCGCCGATATCAATCAGCAACACGCCCAGATCTTTTTCGTTCTCTTCCAGCACTGCAAAGCTCGATGCAATCGGTTGGAGTATGTAATCTTTCACAACGTATCCAGCGCGCTCAACGGATTTTTTTATGTTTTGAATTGCGGCAATCGAAGCGAGCACAACATGATTTACCGCTTCCAATCTTGAGCCGCTCATTCCTATCGGATCGTCAATGCCGCCCTGGTAATCCACAAAATATTCTTCTGGAATGATGTGGAGTATCTGACGGTCGGAAGGAATTCTTATCGTCTGAACATCGCTTCTCAACCGGTCGAGATCGTCTTGTGTAATTTCTTTTTCCGGATTGCTGATGGTCACATAATTTCTGTGACGTAAACTCGTAATATGTTCGCCCGCGACGCCAACGTTAAGTTCCTTAACCGTCAAACCGGCTCTGTTGATTGCAACGCTCATTGCCTGGTTAATTGCTTCGGCAGTTTTGGAAATATTGGCTACCAATCCGCGGTTTAATCCTTCCGAAGGGGCAACGCCGAATCCGAGAATATTCATATTCGATTCAGATTGTTCCGCAATGACGGCACAAACTTTTGTTGTGCCAAGATCGAGTCCTGCTATTATATTTTTCTTCATAATTTCTTCAACCTTGCTTACCGTTAGGCAAGCCTTCATTTGAATTCGTCTCTGCTTTTCCGTTGGACGATTCTAAAATTCCAAGGTAAACGTGCCCGCCGTAACGCAGATCAACGTAATCCAAGTATTGATTAATTTCTTTCCCTTTCAAATAATTCCAGAGATTATTTAGGTAAACAATTTTTCTAATCTCGCTTCCGCGACCGATTCTGATCGGATAATTGACCGACGAAAGGTTTAGTATGATGTCGCCGCCGTTTTCCAGATCGATGGAAGAGAGTGAATCGTACAATTCCGGATTCAAAAGTTTAACCGACGAAATAATTTTTGCGGCGGTTACCACATCAAAATTATTTCTCATCGAAGCCAACGGTTGAACGGCTCCGTTAACGTTTGTGTTCGCGATGATCGGGTAATCAATTTTCTTTGTCTGATCGAATACCGGCAGCACTTGCAGTTTATCCGTCACGATAAACTGGTTGTCGTCATTCAATAAAATAGCGATGAACGATTTTTCCGTAATGCTGATCGAGACTTGACCGTTTCCATCGTACCTGACATCAGCGCGTTCAACGTAAGGATGTTTTTCAATTCTATCTTTTATTACTTGCAAAGAAAGACTGGCGTAGTTATTTCTATCGAGCAAGTTCGCGTAACTCAGATACTGTTCCTTCGTAAGATGAACGTTTCCTTCCATCGCAATTATCTGAATGCTGTAACCGTTACCCGACTTTAGATTGACGGACAAATAGACAACCAAGCCGAGTGTAACGACCAGAAAAATTGCGCTTAATATTTTTCCCAAAGCTTTCATCAACTATTTCTGCTTCTCTTTTAGATATTGAACAAACTTTTCGCCGAACTTCCAGATGTCGCCGGCGCCCATTGTAATTACGATATCACCCTTCTTATAAATTTTTTGAAGCAGCTCCGGCACTTTCGTCTTATCCGGTTCATAGTAAACATGTTTGTGACCGAACTTTTTTGCAGTTTCGGCGATGAGCGAACCGCTAATTCCTTCAATCGGTTTTTCGCGCGCAGGGTAAACATCGGTGCAAATGAAAACATCAGAGTTCAAAAACGATCTTCCGAACTCGGCATAAAAATCGCGTGTGCGCGAAAACAGATGCGGCTGGAATACCGCGACCAATCTTCTGTTCCATCCGCGGCGAATTCCGTCAAGCGTTACATTTATTTCAGTCGGATGATGGCCGTAATCGTCAATCACCATCACGTCGTTATCATATTTTTTCTCGAAACGGCGGTAAACACCATTGAATGATTCGAGAGCTTTCTTGATCACATCGAACTCAACACCCATTTGTTTTGCGATTGTAACTGCAACCAGAGAATTTTTCACGTTGTGCAAACCGGGAATGTTAATTCTCAATTTTCCAAGTTCTTTGCCGAGATATACCACGGTGAACTCAGAATAATTTTGCGAATGAGTAATGTTTGCAGCACGAACATCTGCTTGCGGTGATAATCCGTAAGTAAAAATTTTCTTGTTGATCTGCGGAATTACATCCTGAAGCGCGGGTTCATCGAGACATAAAACTACAAATCCGAAGAAAGGAACTTTGTTCGCAAATTCTACGAACGCTAATTTTATGTCATCCAAATCTTTGTATGTATCAAGATGTTCTTTTTCCAAAGTTGTAAGAGCGGCAATCGTGGGCGTTAATTTCAAAAATGTTCTGTCAAATTCATCAGCTTCAACAACAATGTACTCGCCCTGACCGAGCCGCGCATTTGTTCCGCCGAGAGAGCTAAGTTTTCCGCCGACAATAATCGTCGGATCAATCCCGGCTTCTGTTAATACTAAGCCAACCATCGAAGTCGTAGTTGTTTTTCCGTGCGTTCCGGCAATCCCGATTCCGTATTTCATTCTCATGCATTCAGCTAACATTTCCGAACGTTTGATCACCGGAATTTTTCTTGCAAGCGCTTCTTTCACTTCCGGATTTTCCAAATTCACCGCCGAGGAGTAAACGACAACATCCGCGTCTTTCAAATTCTCAGCCGAATGTCCTTCAAAAACTTTTATTCCTAAACTTTCTAGCCGATCGGTCACCTCTGTCTTGTTCAGATCGGAACCGGTGATTGTGAATCCTTGACTCAATAAAATTTCAGCAATGCCGCTCATACCGATTCCGCCGATACCGACAAAGTGAACATTTTTAACTGTCTTCATCATCATAGCTAATTTCCTTAAAGCATCTCGGCAAAATTAATTGCGCTCTGAGCAATCATCTTTGCCGCTAATGGTTTTGCAAACTCTGAAATATTTTTTTTCAATTTTTCTTGCCGGACTTCATTGGACATAAGTTCATACACGACGGGCAGAAACTCCGCTTCAATGTTTTTATCTTCTATCAGTTCAGCTGCATTTGATTCTTTCATCGCTTTAGCATTCAGATACTGATGATTAGCCGCAACATTTGGCGACGGAACGAAAATAACCGGAAGCGAGAGATAAGAAACTTCAGCAATCGTCGTAGCGCCGGCGCGTGCAAGTACAACATCGCTAGCAGAATATGCCGCCGACATATCCCTGATGAACGACATTACTTTCACAGAATCGTTCTCAAGATTTTTGTATTGATCGAAATAAACTTGTCCTGTCTGCCAAATAACCTGGATTCCGTTTTCGGTTAATCCTTTTATGTTTCGTGCGACGGCTTGATTGATTGATCTCGCACCGCCGCTTCCGCCGATGATCAACAAAACTTTTCTTGCCGGGTTTAACGCAAAACTTTTTTTGGCGTTTGATTGATCAGAGAGTTTCAAGTTCACTCTTATCGGGTTGCCTGTAACTTTTAATTTCGATTGATCTCTGAAATATTTTTTAGATTCTTCGAACGTTAAATGAATTTCGTTCGCCTTCTTTTCCAGCATTCTGTTTGCAACGCCGGGATAACTGTTCTGTTCTAACAAAATCACTTTTGCGCCGAGAACCGATGCCGCCCAAATAACCGGACCGGATACATACGCACCGCTCCCGACTGCAACGCGCGGCTTGAATGAGAAACAAATCCCCAGCGATTGTATCGCGGAAACAAAAAGTTTTACCGGGAAAAGAAGATTGCCCAGATTCAGTTTTCTGGAAAATCCGCTGATCCAGATTGACTTGAAATCAAATTTGTATTCGGGAACGACACGCGATTCAATTTTACTGTTTGCGCCGACGAACAAAATTTCCGACTCCGGTTTCATGATTTGAATCTGCTGTGCAACGGCAAGCGCGGGATACAAATGTCCGCCCGTTCCGCCGCCCGCAAATACAAAACGATATGGAGTTTTACTCGTCATCCTAC
>JAJYMU010000226.1 GCA_021786655.1 Bacteroidota bacterium | reverse complement strand
GAACAGGAAACAAACCAAAGTTGCTCAGAAAAAAATTGAGAAGGCTAAAGAACTAGGCTTTCACGAACCAGTCTCGCTTCACCCCGTAGTAAGTTTAAGCACATGTATCGGCAGCAGTGCGTGCATTACTGCCTGTCCGGAAAAAGATATCATTGGAATTGTTCACGGAAAGGCAGTAACAATTAATGCATCACGGTGCGTGGGACACGGTGCGTGTTTTCATGCATGTCCGTTGGGTGCAATTACACTTGTAATCGGTACCGAAAAAAGAGGTGTTGATCTGCCTCATATAAGCCCAGAGTTTGAAACCAGCGTTAAAGGAATTTATATCGCTGGCGAATTAGGCGGGATGGGTTTGATAAAGAATGCGGTTGAGCAGGGCAAACAAGCCGTTGAAAACATCACACGAAAATTAGTTCATTCCATTAAACCGGATTACGACTTGGTAATCGTTGGCGCCGGTCCAGCGGGAATATCTGCATCGCTTACTTCGAAACAAAAAAATATTAAGTTCTTAACGTTGGAACAAGATACGCTTGGCGGAACAGTCTATTCGTTCCCGAGAGCTAAAATTGTAATGACTTCCCCAATGTACTTGCCGTTATACGGAAAAGTGAAACTTGTTGAGACAACAAAGACGGAATTGCTTAGTCTATGGCATGAGGTGTTGAACAAAAACGACATTGCCGTTCGCGAAAGTGAAAAAGTTATTTCGATAAATCCGTATCAGGATTACTTTGCAATTCAAACCAATCAGCGCGCCGTAACATCGTCCAATGTTCTTCTTGCAATAGGTCGAAGAGGATCTCCGCGCAAGCTTAGTGTGCCCGGTGAAAACAGGGAAAAAGTAATGTACCGCCTTCTTGAGCCCGAGCTCATAAATAACAAGGACGTGTTGGTAGTAGGCGGCGGTGATTCCGCGATTGAATCGGCTCTTCTGCTTGCCGACGAAAAAAACAGAGTTACACTTTCTTACCGCGGAGAATCTTTTTCGCGAATCAAACCGGGCAATTATGAAAAAGTTAAAAAGGCTTCCGAAGATCGGAGTATTAACCTCCTTCTCAATTCAAACGTAAAAGAGATAAAAGATGAATCGGTAATTCTTTCAATTCAGAAAAACGGTTCCGCAACTGAAGAGGAAATGAAAAACGATTTGGTTTATGTTTTTGCCGGCGGCGAGTTGCCGAATAAGTTTCTGGAACAGATCGGAATTACAATCACTAAAAAATTCGGCGAGGCAATATTAAAACATTAAGATTGATATTGACCGTAATCCTTTTAAGCATTTCTTTCGGAACAGTTTTAGCTCAAATATCTCCGGGTGATTTGACAACCTTCCATGCAAATCTCGAAGGCATGAGCAATTGCACCAAGTGTCACGCCCTCGGTAACCAGATTCGTAACGACGAATGTTTAGCCTGTCATACCGATATTGGACTTCGCCAAAAAAGCCGAAGAGGATTTCACGGCAGCGCCGATGTTTTGCAGAAGAAATGCAGCGAGTGTCACAGCGAGCATCACGGAAGAAATTTTAGAATTGTGAATTTCAATCCGGATGGATTTAATCATTCTAAAACCGGATTTGAATTAGTAGGCAAACATGCAAAACTGAAATGCAACGAATGTCATAAGCCGGATTTTATCGCCGACTCAAAAACCAAAAGTAGAAAAAACACTTATCTAGGATTAAACACCGCATGTGTGTCTTGTCATGTGGATCAGCATCAAGGTACGCTTGGGACCAATTGTCAAAAATGTCATACAAACGATTCATTCAAACCGGCATCAAAGTTTGATCATAAAACTGCAAAATTTGCTTTAACCGGCGCGCATCAAAAAGTTGATTGCGCCAAATGTCACGTCATGGAACAAAGGAACGGAAAAAATTTTCAGAAATTTACCGGACTAAATTTTGGAAACTGCACGCCGTGTCATCAAGATTTTCATAAAGGAAAGTTTGGGAACAACTGCACTTCGTGTCACGTATCGGAATCTTTCAAGGTGATAAAAAATATTGACCGGTTCGATCACTCGAAAACAAACTATCCGCTCCTAAGTAAACACCTTGAAGTAAAATGTTTAGACTGTCACAAAGGCGGATTGAATGTAAAACCGAAGTATGATAAATGCATCAGCTGCCATACCGATTATCACAAAGGAGAGTTTACCAAGAATAATATTCTAACAGACTGTTCCGAATGCCACACAGTCGAAAACTTTTCGTTTACGTCGTACACAATTCAGAGGCATTCAACCACAAGTTTTGCGCTCACGGGAAGTCATCTTGCAATTCCGTGTCAGAGTTGTCATCAAAAAAATGATAAATGGAAATTTAAAATTGAAGGAAGCAAATGTTTGAATTGTCACAAAAACGTTCACGGCGATTCAATCGAAAGAAAAATAAAGAGCGGGCAAAACTGTGAGTTGTGCCATTCAACAGAAAAATGGAGCGCTGTAACTTTCAATCACGAACTTACAGGTTATAAATTATTGGGGATGCACTTGAAGCAAAATTGCAGTAAGTGTCACACAAGTAAAAACGAAAGTGCCGGAATTAAAATTGATTTTATTACAAACTCTGAATGTGTTACATGTCACAAAGACATTCATGTAGGGCAGTTCACAGAAAATGGGATTGTAAATTGCCGACGATGTCATAATTTTGACAATTGGAAACCGAATTTATTTGATCACAGCAAGACAGCTTTTCCGCTAGAAGGAGCGCATTCAGGAGTACCTTGTTACAAGTGCCACAAGTCGGTTGTTGATGAAAAAGGCAGATATGTTAAATATAAATTCGGTGAGGTAAAATGCGCGCTCTGCCATTCTTAATTGTTATTCTAATTTTATCTTCGGTAAGTTATGCGCAATCGCCGCACGGCAAAGATTTTAAACTGGATTGCAATCAATGCCATTCCGAAGAGAGTTGGAAGGTAACTCCCGCTAAAATTGCTTTTAAGCATAGCGAGACCGGATTCAATTTGGTTGGACAGCATCAAACCGTTCAATGCAGATCATGTCATCCGACTTTAGTATTCAGCGATCAAAAAGAAAAAACAACATGTAACAATTGCCACAAAGATATTCATGAGAATACCGTTGGACACGATTGCGCGAAGTGCCATAGCCCCAATACTTGGATTGTTGAAGACGTTTCCGATATACATCGGATGGGAAGATTTCCATTGTTAGGTAACCACGCAAAAGCAGATTGCGCGCAGTGTCATAAGTCGGCATCAAAGTTGCGGTTCGATCCACTAGGGATTAGCTGCTTTGATTGTCATCAGGCAAATTACATGGCTGCGCAGAATCCGAATCATGTTCAAGCCGGGTTCTCAACAGATTGCCAGCAATGTCATTCTATTTCTTCACCTGTCTGGGCAACGACGACGGTAGTACATTCATTTTTCCCTTTGGTTGGAGGACATGCGATAGCAAATTGTTTTGAATGTCATTCCCAAACCACTTACAAAGGATTAACTCAGGAATGTTATTCATGTCATCAAAAGAATTATGAAGCCACCACATCGCCGAACCACATGAGTTTAAATTTTCCTAAAGATTGCAAACAGTGTCATACAACCGATCCAGGCTGGAAACCAGCAACATTTACGATTCATGATTCGATCTATCCGCTTGTCGGCGCGCATAATGCGATTCGGAATGACTGCAATAAATGTCACGCATCAGGTTATGCCGGAACGCCAAAAGAATGTGTAGGATGTCATCAATCAAATTATAATAACTCGACAAATCCAAATCATAAAGCTGCCGGCTTCTCGACCGATTGCGCTACATGTCATACGTCCGTTGGATGGACACCCTCAACGTTTGATCATGACGGGCAATATTTCCCGATTTATTCAGGCAAACATCTTGGTCAATGGAATCTGTGCTCGGATTGTCACACCAACTCAACTAACTTGAAAGTTTTCGAATGTATAAATTGTCACACGCATAACAAGGCAGATACGGATTCGAAACACACGGGCGTGAACGGATACGTTTATCAGAGCTCAGCATGCTACGCCTGTCATCCCAAGGGAAGCAAAGATGGTGTAATCGATCATTCGCTTACGAACTTTCCATTGATAGGACAGCACGTAAATGTCGCGTGTCAACAATGTCACGCGTCAGGCTATGCCGGAACATCTGCCGAATGTGTCTCATGTCATCAAGCAAAATATACAACGGCGCCAAATCATACGACTCAAAATTATCCGCAAGATTGCAAGCAATGCCATACCCCTGTAGATTGGAAGCAGATTACATTCAATCATGGATCAACAGTTTTTCCTCTCACTGGCGCGCATGTTACTGTAACGTGTCAAACTTGTCACGCAACGAAGTTAGCCGGATTATCAACCGATTGCGTAGGCTGTCATCAGGATAAATATAATTCTGCGCCGAACCATGTTGCTCAATCTTATCCAACAGATTGTAAAATGTGTCATTCAACGACTGTTTGGACCAGTGCAACATTTGATCATTCAACAACACCGTTCCCGTTAACCGGCGCGCATACTACTGTTGCTTGTGCAAGCTGTCATACGGTAGGTTTCAACGTTGGTCAAACACCAAATACGTGTTACGGATGCCATCAAACAAATTACAACAGCACGACAAATCCGAATCACGTGACATCCAAAATTCCAACGACGTGCGAGCAATGTCATTCAACAACAGCATGGCAGCCGTCAACATTTAATCATTCAACAACACCATTCCCGTTAACCGGCGCTCATACTTCTGTAGTGTGTTCAAGTTGTCATACTGTTGGATACAGCGTTGGTCAGACATCGAGTGTTTGTTACAGTTGTCACCAAACAAATTATAACAACACGACGAATCCGAATCACTCGACATCAAAAATTCCGACTACATGCGATCAATGTCATTCAACAACAGCATGGCAGCCGTCAACATTTAATCATGCAACAACGCCGTTCCCGTTGACCGGTGCACATACAACTGTCGCATGTGCAAGTTGTCATACTGTAGGGTACAGTGCCGGTCAAACACCGAATAATTGTTACGGATGCCATCAGACTACGTACAATAACACGACAAATCCGAATCACGCTTCATCAGGTTTTCCAACTACGTGCGAAACATGTCACTCCACAACAAATTGGACGAGCGCAACATTCAATCATTCGATCACACCGTTCCCGTTAACTGGCGCTCACACTTCAGTTGCTTGCGCAAGCTGTCATACCGTTGGTTACAATGTTGGTCAAACTCCAAATACATGTTACGCTTGTCATCAAGCAAATTACAATGCAACAACAAATCCAAATCATGCCGCCGCACAGTTCCCAACAGCGTGTGAAGAGTGCCATACAACCACTGCCTGGACTCCGTCAACATTTAACCATGACGGACAGTACTTTCCGATTTACAGCGGCAAACATAGCGGCAAATGGACGTTATGTTCGGATTGTCACACGAATTCAACCAACTTTAAAATTTTTACTTGCATTAATTGTCACGAACATAGTGATAAAGCGAAGGTAGATGGAAAGCATAATGGTGTCAGCGGCTATGTCTATTCAGCAACATCATGTTATACATGCCATCCGACAGGGGGTTCAGGTGGTTAAAAGAAGCATTTTGCTAGTGGTAGTTTTATTTCAGATAAATCTTTTGGGTCAAACTGCGGCTAAGAAGGAAAAAATCGGTCAGGTAACATTTCCGACCTCGCAGAACATTTACGTTCGTTTCGAAAACACCGACGGCATTTCGATTAACGATACGTTATATGTTCGTTCGAATAAAAAACTTGTTCCCACGGTATTAGTAAAGTATGTCTCGTCGAGTTCATGTTCAGGTGTTTTAATTGGAAGTTCTCAACCGAAAGTGAATGACTCTATGATCGCGTTGATTGTTGAGAAAACCGAGGTGAAAGAAAAGCCTGCTCAAGGAGAAATGAAAACCGAAGAAAAGATTCCTGCACAGGAGTTAATACCAGCACCAGCTAAGCTGCAAATATCAAAAGGAAGCGCGTTTGCAAGAAGAGTGAGCGGAAGACTTTCGATTGCGTCCTACACAAGTATGTCTAATACTCCCGGTTTGGCTAACCTTCAGAACTGGCGTTACACTCTATCGTTGGATGCGGACTCGCTGTTTAGATCGCCAGTATCGTTTTCAAGTTATATTAATTTTGTTTACAGAGCAGATCAATGGGCTAGCGTAACGACCCATTTGGGTGATGCAATAAAAATTTATGACCTTGCGTTCAAGTATGCATTCAGCAAAAAAACTAGTTTGGTTCTCGGCAGAAAAATTAATCCT
>JAJYMU010000389.1 GCA_021786655.1 Bacteroidota bacterium | reverse complement strand
CAGTCTGGCAAGTCCGGACGACATCCTTTCCAGATCGCATGGTGAAGTTACCAAACCGGAAACAATTAACTATCGTTCTTTCCGACCGGAAAAAGACGGATTGTTCTGCGAGAAAATCTTTGGCCCGGTTAAAGATTGGGAATGCGCATGCGGTAAGTACAAAGGAATCCGTTATAAAGGAATCGTGTGCGACCGTTGCGGTGTTGAAGTTACTTTGAAAAGTGTTCGGCGTGAAAGAATGGGACACATTTCACTTGCTGTTCCTGTCGTTCACATTTGGTTCTTCAAAGCGCTTCCCTCAAAGATCGGAAACATTATCGGCATGACAACAAAAGAACTTGAGAAAGTTATTTACTACGAGTCTTACGTTGTTATCAATCCGGGACCTACCGGATTAAGCAGAAAAGATTTGATTTCCGAAGATCAGTATTACGAAATATTAAGTTCGCTTCCGCATGATAATGACTCGCTTGATGATAAAGATCCGAAAAAATTTGTTGCGAGAATCGGCGGCGACGCAATGAAAGAACTGTTGAAAGAAACTGAAATCGAAACAACTTTTGCCGAGTTGAAATCGCAGCTTGGTCCGGATACTTCTCAGCAGAAACGTGCAGATATTTTGAAGAGACTTAGAGTATTGGAAGCTTTCCGTGAGTATGAAGGCAAAGTTCCCAATAAACCTGAATGGATGGTGCTTAATGTTGTACCTGTTATTCCGCCTGAACTTCGCCCGCTTGTTCCGCTTGAAGGCGGAAGATTTGCAACATCGGATTTGAATGATCTCTATAGAAGAGTAATCATTCGTAACAATCGTTTAAAAAGATTAATTGATATTAAAGCTCCTGAAGTTATTCTTCGAAACGAAAAGAGAATGCTTCAAGAAGCCGTTGATGCTTTATTTGATAATTCACGCCGTGCAAGTGCAGTTAGAAGCGACGGCAACAGACCGTTGAAATCATTGAGCGATATGCTTAAAGGTAAGCAGGGTCGTTTCCGCCAGAACCTGCTAGGTAAACGTGTGGATTATTCGGGCCGCTCGGTAATTGTTGTTGGTCCGGAATTGAAATTACATCAGTGCGGTTTGCCGAAAGATATGGCAGTTGAAT
This sequence comes from Bacteroidota bacterium, assembly GCA_021786655.1. Classification (GTDB taxonomy): domain Bacteria; phylum Bacteroidota; class Ignavibacteria; order Ignavibacteriales; family Melioribacteraceae; genus Fen-1258. Next base: position 5,262 of record JAJYMU010000389.1, on the reverse strand, counting down.
TGTTCAAGCCGTTCGTCATTCGTAAACTTATTGAACGCGGACATTTCAAAACCGTTAAGAGTGCACGCAAAGCCGTTGATAGAAAAGATGCCCTAATTTGGGATATACTCGAAAAGTTGATCGATGGACATCCGATTATGTTGAACCGTGCACCTACTTTGCACCGTCTCGGTATTCAAGCATTTCAACCGATCTTAATTGACGGTAAAGCAATTCAGTTGCATCCGCTGGTTTGTACCGCTTTCAATGCAGATTTTGATGGCGACCAAATGGCGGTTCACGTTCCGCTTTCTTATGAAGCGCAGCTCGAAGCATCTATCTTGATGTTAAGCAGTCATAATATTTTGTCGCCGCAAAACGGTTTACCGATTGTTCTTCCATCTCAGGATATAGTTCTTGGCCTTTATTACCTAACGAAAGTTAAAGCGAACGCAAAAGGCGAAGGAAAAATTTTCGGTGACCTAGAAGAAGTTATAATTGCGTACGATCAAAAAGTAATTGAGCTGCATGCAAAGATAAAAGTTAAAGTTGAAGGACAGGTGATTGAGACCACAGTTGGCCGCGTGATCTTTAATAAGATCGTTCCGGTCGGCATGGGCTTCATCAATGAGTTGCTTATTAAGAAAAGTTTTTCTGGATTGATTTACAGAATGTTTATCAGATTCGGAAACGAAGTTACCGCTCGATTCCTTGATGATCTGAAAGAACTTGGTTACCGTTATGCAACAGCGGCTGGAATTTCTATCAGCTTTAGTGATATGATTATTCCTGATGAAAAAATTAAACTGATTGACGATTCAAATAAAAAAGTTGGCGGAATCCTTAGCGAGCATGAACAGGGTTTGATTACAGACGCCGAAAGATATAATAAGATAGTTGACGTTTGGACTCATACAACAAACAACGTTGCAAAGTCTTTGATGGACAGATTGAAAACAGATCAAGGCGGATTTAACTCTCTGCACATGATGGTTGACTCCGGCGCAAGAGGTTCGCAAGATCAAGTTCGTCAGCTTGCAGGTATGCGCGGTTTGATGATGAAACCTCAGAAGAGTTTAACCGGTCAGTCGGGCGAAATCATCGAGAACCCAATTGTTGCCAACTTTAAAGAAGGTCTTTCCGTTCTTGAATACTTCATTTCGACACACGGTGCACGTAAAGGTTTGGCAGATACAGCATTGAAAACTGCTGATGCCGGTTACTTAACTCGCCGTTTGTGCGACGTTGCTCAAGACGTAATCATATCTGAAGTTGATTGCGGTACAATCCGCGGCGTTTACATTTCGGCTTTGAAAGATGTTGAACTTGAACGAGAACCGTTGGCAGAACGTATAACCGGTCGTGTTGTTCAAGAAGACGTTTACGATCCGCGCACGGATGATTTGTTAATCGAAGCTGGTGAATTGATTACAGAAGATATAGCAGAGAAAATTGACGAAGCAAATATTGATCAGGTTTACATCCGCACAGTTTTAACATGCGAATCAAAACGCGGTGTATGCGCAAAATGTTACGGTCGCAATTTGACCACAGGTCAGTTGGTCGAGATTGGTGAATCTGTTGGAATTATTGCTGCACAATCAATTGGCGAGCCCGGTACACAGCTTACGTTGAGAACTTTCCACTTGGGTGGTACTTCGTCGCGTATTGCAAGTCAATCACAAGTTGAAGCAAACATTGCTGGTACTATTAAGTTTGATAGAATTAATTATGTAGAGAAAACGGATTTCTTCGGAAAAGTGAAAGTGGTAATTGGACGTCGTGGATCCATTGGAATTTTTGATGAAGATAATAGACAGATAAAGAAATTTGAAATTCCATACGGCGCCGAATTGATGGTGAATGAAGATCAAGCGGTGAAAAAAGGACAACCTCTTTATAACCACGATCCTTACAACTCGGTAATCGTTTCCGACGTTGCCGGAAAAGTTTCATTTGTCGATTTGCTTGACAATATAACATTGCAGCAAGTTGCCGATGAACAGACCGGTCACGTTCAGAAAGTTGTTATCGAATCTAAAGACAAAACTTTAACACCGAGTATTTTGGTGAAAGACAACAAGGGTAATGAAAAGGTATTTAATATTCCGACAAGAGCTTATTTGAATGTTGAGGAAGGCGAAGAAATTCAACCTGGTATGATTCTGGCGAAAATATCAAAGTCATCTTCAAAATCGCGCGACATTACCGGCGGTCTGCCGAGAGTAACGGAATTATTTGAAGCTCGTAGCCCGCATGATCCAGCTGTAGTTTCCGAAATTGAAGGCAAGGTAAAGTTCGGTGCTCGTAAAAAAGGTTCAAGAGAAATCATCATTGAATCATTTGACGGTTCCGTTCAAAAAGTGTACAACGTACCTTACGGCAAGCATATTCTTGTTCAGGAAAATGATGAGATACCTGCCGGCGAAAAAATTACAGACGGTCCAATCGATCCGCATGATATCTTGAAAATAAAAGGTACAAACGCAGTTCAAGAGTATCTGGTTAACGAGATTCAAGACGTTTATCGTTTGCAAGGCGTAAAAATTAATGATAAGCATATTGAAGTAATTGTTCGGCAAATGTTGCAGAAACTTCAAGTGATCTCAGCAGGCGATACAATTTTCATCGAAGAAGATTTAGTTGATAGAAATAAATTCATCGAAGAGAATGAAAAAGTTAAACAGATGGTTTATATATCGGATACCGGTCAGTCAAAATTCAAAACTGCGCAGTTAATCACTAAAGCGAAATACAGAGAAGTTAATGCCGACTTAACAAGAAAAGGAAAGAAAACCGTTAAGACAAGAGATGCTGAACCGGCAACTTTTGACAATATTCTGCTTGGTATTACTCACGCTGCGTTATCAACGGAAAGCTTTATTTCCGCCGCTTCATTCCAGGAGACTACAAAGGTATTAACAAATGCCGCTACTGAAGCACGAGTAGATCACCTGATAGGTTTGAAAGAAAACGTCGTTATGGGACATTTGATCCCGGCGGGTACAGGTCTCAAAAAGTACCGCGAAATAATTCTAACAGCTGAAGAAGAGGTCACAGAGACCGTCAAAGCAGAAGTTGAAGCTAAGGAATCGGTCTAACTGAATAATTTGTGAAAATAATATATAACGTTTCTTGACAATTCAGGCTATAATAAATAAATTTGAAGTCTGAATTTTTATAAAAAATAATAACAGTGGAGGATTTGCGTGCCAACGATAAACCAGTTGGTGAGAAAAGGAAGAGTAGTTGTAACATCTAAGAATAAAGCTCCTGCTTTAGATGCGTGTCCTCAGAAAAGAGGAGTATGCACCAGAGTTTACACAACAACTCCAAAGAAACCGAACTCAGCATTAAGAAAAGTTGCGCGTGTTCGTCTGACGAATGGTATCGAAGTTACAGCTTATATTCCTGGCGAAGGGCACAACCTCCAAGAACACTCTATCGTTCTGATTAGGGGCGGAAGAGTGAAAGATTTACCGGGTGTTCGTTATCATATTATCCGCGGAACACTTGATACAAGCGGAGTTGAAGAAAGAAAAAAAGGTCGTTCTAAATACGGTACTAAAAAACCAAAAGCCAAATAATTTGATATGAGAAAGAAAAGAGCAGAAAAAAAATATTTGAAGCCGGATCCAAAGTATAAAGATATTTTGGTTTCGAAGTTTATTAATTACATCATGTGGAGCGGCAAGAAATCAACGGCGCGTACTATCGTATATGAAAGCTTCGATCTCATCGAGCAAAAAACGAAAAAACCGGCATTGGAAGTTTTCAAAAAAGCTGTTCAGAATGTTCAGCCTCTGGTAGAAGTTAGAAGCAGACGAGTTGGCGGTGCCACATATCAAGTTCCAATGGAAGTGAGGCCAGAAAGAAGAACAGCCTTAGCTTTCCGATGGATCAAAACGTACGCCCGTGATAGAAAAGATAAATCCATGGCGTTGAAAGTTGCAGCTGAATTAATGGCTGCTGCTAACGGTGATGGCTCGGCTGTAAAAAAGAAAGATGATACTCATAGAATGGCTGAGGCAAACAAGGCATTCGCACATTTTAAATGGTAAGAAGAAAGGTATTATAAGTTAGATGTCAGAAAAGCGTGTTGAAATAAATAGAGTTAGAAACATTGGTATTATGGCTCATATAGATGCCGGTAAGACTACAACTACCGAGCGTATTCTATATTATACCGGCAAGCTTCATAGGATGGGAGAAGTTCACGATGGTGCTGCTACGATGGATTGGATGGAACAGGAAAAGGAACGTGGTATTACGATCACCAGTGCGGCAACGACCACATTTTGGCGCGATCATCAAATCAATATAATTGATACTCCTGGCCACGTAGATTTTACCGTTGAAGTTGAAAGATCGTTAAGAGTTCTAGATGGCGCTATAGCATTGTTCTGCGCTGTTGGTGGTGTAGAACCTCAATCAGAAACAGTATGGAGACAAGCCGATAAATACGGAGTTCCGAGAATTGCTTTTGTAAACAAGATGGACAGAATCGGCGCGGATTTTTATAATGCTGTACAAATGATGAAAGATAAATTGGGCGCTCATGCTGTCCCGATTACTTTACCTGTTGGTGAAGGAGATTTGTTTAGAGGAATTATTGATTTGATGACGATGCGAGCGATAATGTTTAATGAGGAATCGTTAGGGACAACTTTTGAAGAAGTAGATATTCCGGCGGACCTTCAAACGATTGCACAAAAGTTTAGAACGCAAATGCTTGAAGCTGTATCCGATGTAGATGATACTCTTTTGGAAAAATATCTTGAGGGAAAAGATATTTCAACTGCTGAAATTCAAAAAGTATTAAGAGAAGCAACCATACAGCTAAAAATTATTCCGGTCTTATGCGGTTCCTCTTTCAAGAATAAAGGAGTACAGCAATTACTTGATGCAGTAGTAGATTTCCTTCCGTCACCATTTGATCTCGGAAGTCTTGTTGCGCATCATATTCATAAGAACGATCATATTGAGAGAAAAATTGATCCGAAAGAAAAATTTGCCGCACTTGCATTCAAAATTATGACTGATCCTTATGTTGGCAAGTTAACATTCATTCGCGTTTATACAGGCACATTGAAAGCGGGTTCATACATTTACAATTCAGTATCCGATAGGAAAGAACGAGTCGCTCGTGTTTTGGAAATGCATGCGAACACACGTGAAGATCTGGATGAAATTCGAGTTGGAGATATTGCGGCAGTTGTTGGTCTTAAACACACAAGAACGGGCGATACCCTTTGTACTGAAGAAGATGCTATAATTCTGAGA
>JAJYMU010000003.1 GCA_021786655.1 Bacteroidota bacterium | reverse complement strand
CAAACACTATTCCTCATCAAAAAGTTTATTGACCATAGAAAATTTAACTGCGTACGTAATCAATTCAGGAAACGACTTGATATTTAGTCTTTGCATAAGACGTGAACGATGGTATTCAATTGTCTTCCTGCTGTATTTCAATTTATTGGCAATCTCCTGGCTAGTCATCCCTTTGCTAATTAACTCAAGGACTTTTCTTTCTTTCAGGCTGAGTTGAATGTTGCCGTCAACGACATCTGTTGCAATCATCTGTCTGTACTTTTTTTCTATTTCCTTTAGCTTTTCGTCATCGTAATTTTTGCCGAAGTAATATTCTCCTCCGGCAATTGTTTTGATGGCATAGATTAACTCACCTTTCATAGTGTTCTTGCCGAGCAGCCCTTTGGCACCGATTCTTCTGGTGAAATAAACGTACTCATCGCCTTCATACATTGTTAAGAACAATGCTTTTACATCTTTATCTTTTCTTCTAATCGTCTTAAATGCCTGGATACCACTTAAGACCGGCATTGAAATATCGACAAGAATTAAATCCGGTTTTTGTTTTTCATAAAGCCCAATTAACTCTTGACCATTTTCCGCCTCACCGATAATATGTATGCCCCTCGCTTCATCAAGGAGAGAAAGGATGCCGCTTCTGAACAGCTTATGGTCGTCGGCAATAATTATGCGTATTGGTCTTGATTCTGCCATACATTTTCCTTTTTCAGAGGAATTTCTGTAACAATCATTGTCCCTTTTTCCTGTGAAGACTCAACTTTGAATTGACCGTTGAAATTTTTCACTCGCTCTTTCATATTCACCAATCCCATACCTTTTGTAGTGCCGGGTAATGCTGTAATTCGTTCGTAATTAAAACCAATTCCGTTGTCTGTTATTATCAATCTAACTTTTTTGGTCGAAACCAAAATCTCGATTGAAAAATTTGTTGCTCTGGAATGTTTAATAATATTATTGGTTGCCTCTTGTGCTATTCTGTACAAACAAATTTCCAATTTATTGCTTAATCTTATTTCATCTCCAACTATATTGGATTGACCAACAATTCCGCTCTCGGCTGAAATTTTATTGGCAAGATCTTTCAACGCTATACCGATTCCCATTTCTTCCAGCATCTTGGGCTTAAGACTATAGGAAATTTCTTTCAACTCTAAAATGGTTGAATCAAGTGTGTCTATGAATGAATTGTACTTTTCTATATTGGTTATATTTTTTTGTTGTTCGTAAAGTTTTAAGAAATTAATTCGAAGTAGAGAAAGACTCTGCCCGATGCCGTCATGAAGCCCTTGAGCAATTCTTTTCCTTTCATCCTCCAGCAAATCCTGCAAGTGATCCGAGAGTTCTCGCAATTTCTTTTCCGATTCAACCAGCTTCGTTTCGTAATCTTTTAGTTCGGTAATATCTCTAAAATAAATTTGTACGATTTCCAAACTCGGTTCAGTCCTTACCAGTATTGAATAGAACCGGTTATTTATTTTCTTTGTGAATACTTTAGATTGTTTCAGACTGGTTAAAGTTTTGGAATCGGAATTAATTTCCGGCAGCAATTGACAAATATTTCTGGCTTTCAGATTTCCCGATTCAAAAACCATCTGTGCAGCAATGTTGGTCTCTATTATGTTGCCTTCCTTATCTGCCCTGATAACCGGATCTGGATCCAATTCGGCAAACAGTGCCATAAGTTTTGCAGATTGAAGTTCCAGATTTGCTTTTTCTTCTCTAAACTTTGCCGCAGTGGGATTAATCAAATATTTGAATAAGGCGAAAATTATTCCGAAGAGGAGAAGAACAACCAATATGGAAATATATATAGGGTTCCCCGGGTTGGAGATTGCCCTAATTAGATCTTGAAAATCAAACAGCCAAAGCGCAGATAGAATATATTTGAAGGTCTTCAAAACGTCCGGCCCAGAATCTAAGTAAGTAGTTGTTTTTGAATTGTCTGATATACTATAAGACAAAACAAATATAGTTTATTTCACTGAAAATAAATCAATAAAGATACGCCCCTCTCTTTTTGCTCATTATCGAATCAATTCCACTAAACTATAGTCTATAATGAAGTTCAAGCGTTTTAATTTTAAAGAACCTAGTTTCTTTGGTTTCTTAACAACCTATTAACTAAATTTGAACAGGAAAGATGTATCAATTGGATTAGCATTTTACCACATTATTCAAAATACTTAACAAATATGAGGTTCTTCTTTGATTCATTGGAATGTTAGTCCCGACATTTTTTCGATAGGTCCTATCACTATCAGATGGTACGGACTCCTTTTCGCGCTTTCCTTTGTCATCGGATATCAAATCATGCTGGCAATTTTCAAGAAAGAAAACCGAGACGAGCAGGACCTAAACGACCTTGTTTGGTACATGATTCTAGGGACGGTGCTGGGCGCAAGACTGGGGCACTGCCTTTTTTATAATCCGGTTTACTATTTGAGTCATCCGATAGAAATTTTGGAAATCTGGAAAGGCGGCTTAGCAAGTCATGGAGCGGCAATTGGAATTCTTACGGCGCTTTATTTGTATGTGCACAAAAGAAAAGACACAACATTTCTCTGGGTAATAGACCGGGTTGTAATTACAGTTGCACTCTCGGGATTTTTTATTAGGATGGGTAACCTTTTCAACTCCGAGATAATTGGTAAACCAACTCATGCATCGTGGGGATTCATTTTTGAATCGGTAGATAACGTTCCACGTCACCCCGCGCAGCTTTACGAATCTATTGCATACCTTTTGATTTTTTTCCTCCTTTACAGAATATATTTCAAGACAAATGGTAAATTCAAACCTGGCTATCTCTTCGGTTTGTTTCTGATCTTGGTTTTCTCTTTCAGGTTTTTAGTTGAATTCTTAAAGGAAGACCAAACTTACTTTGAACATGGAATGATACTTAACATGGGGCAGTTGTTAAGCATTCCTTTTATTTTGCTTGGAGTATATATGCTGATCCGGAAGAATAAAAAAGTAATGAAAATCCAGTAACTATCCGCGAAAGTTGATCTATGCAGCCGCAAAGTATCACATACAAAATCTTAAAGTTGACAGAACTATGTCTCGCGATACAAGCGTTTTTGTTGCCGGTTGGGTTGATAAACCTGAAAAAGTTGATCTGGATTTCAAATCAGTTAAATGAAAAATGAAATGACAGAAAAAGAATTTGGACAAAAATGGATTGAGAAACTCCGGGGCGAATTAAAATCTTTCCCGGAAGATTTTGCTGGAAGCTATAACTTTGAAGAAGTTCCGCTTCCCGGAAAAGTTCTTTTTCTGAATCCACCTTTTTTTGGAAGTTATCAAATCACGGACGAATCGGGCAACATAATTGTAACCACTGACGATCACTTCAAAGCGAAGTATGTGCTCTATGCAAACCGATCCCGTCCTGCTCTGTTAAAAATTCCACGCGAAGAATTGCGTGTTTATGAAGCTGTTAGAGATTATGAAAAATATCTCGACACAATACTCAAAGAGATGGAAAAAGAATTCAAACAATTTTTCCCGAACTCCAAGGGATTCAAACGAACTTCAATTCAGATATTCAATTCGTTAAACCTCATGCGGCAGTAAGTTGATTGAACTTAGCAGCAACATTACTAATTATCTCCAAGCACATTTCGGAGACGAATACGTAAAGAATTATATTGCATATTACAACAGCGAATACAAACCTTACCTAAGAATTTCTTCCACTGCCAATTCAACGGCACTTATCAATTCTTTAAGAAATTATGGAATAGATTTGGCGCCAATAGGTTCCGTTAGGAACGCATACCGGATTATTTCCGGCAGTGAATTTGCCGGAAAGACTCTCGAATTTATTCTTGGCAAATATTATATACAAAGTTTGTCGTCGATGATTCCCGCATTGGTATTAAACCCAAATGAGAACGATCGCGTTCTGGATTTGTGCGCAGCACCGGGTTCAAAGACTACTCAACTTGCAGAGTTGATGAACAACAAAGGAACGTTAGTTGCGAATGAAGTTGCCATGGACCGTCTGAAAAGTCTCGTCTTCAATGTTGATAAAATGAATCTTGTAAATGTCGGAGTGATGCACGGTAAAGGCGAATTGCTAAGCAAGCGATTCGAAAATTATTTTGACAAGATTTTAGTTGATGCACCGTGCAGCGCGCTGGGGATAGTACAGAAGAAAGGTGAAGTGAGCAACTGGTGGGACGTGCGAAAAGCTGAAACAATTTCGGATCTGCAGCTTAGACTATTAATTGCCGCCATCAAAATGTGTAAGGTTGGCGGAGGAATAGTTTACTCAACATGCACATTAACATTGGAAGAGAATGAGTTTATTATAGATAAAGTTTTGAAGAAATATCCTGTTGAGTTGGAAGAGATTAAGCTGCCGATCCAAAGTCGTCCGGGTTTTTCAAAAATTGGGGATCAAGAATCCGACAAGCAACTAGAAAAAGCCCGCCGCATAGTGCCGTGGGAAGTTGAAAGCGAAGGATTCTTTGTCTGCAAACTGAGAAAGACAGATAGCATTGCATCGGAAGAAAAATTTCTATACAAAGAAAATAAATTTGATCTTCTTAGCTCATCAAGCGGAAAGATAAAAACTTATTTAGAGGATTTATCAAATCATTTTGGAATTTCCCGCAGAAAATTTGACGAATACAAATACTTTCTAAGAAGCAACGATGTTCATTTTGTTAACAAGGATTGGAATTGTAGCCAACACGAATTTTTCAACCGGATTGGAGCGAGACTCGGCACAATCGATAAGAGAGGAACCGTTAGTTTGAATTCGTTAGCTGGACAAGTCTTCGGCGAATCTGCGACACAAAATATTACACGTCTAGAAAACCTGGAAGAGCTTGAAATCTATTTTCGGGGCGGAACAATCAAAAAAAAATTTGATACAACCGGTCAAAAAATAATCATGTACGCAGAAAACATTCTTGGTACCGGCATAGCCACAAACGAAGGACTCAAAAGTCAATTCCCAAGAGCATTCAGAACTCAAGAAATTATTCTGCCGGCTGATTAATTCTAATAAAATAATTTCTACCAACAAAAAGAGCGGCTTAATACCGCTCTTTTTTTGATTTTCTATTCTAAGATTAATTACACATCATAATACATTTCGAATTCAAACGGCGTTGGGCGCAATGCTGCCGGTTTGATTTCTTTCGTGATCTTATAATTGATCCATGTGCTGATAACATCTTCAGTGAATACGTTACCTTTCAACAAGAACTCATGATCGTTCTCAAGTGCTTTGAGAGCATGACCAAGTGATTCCGGTGTTGACGGAACATCTTTCAATTCCTCAGGCGACATATCATAAATATCTTTATCGAGCGGTTCGCCCGGATCGATTCTGTTTTTTACTCCATCAATTCCAGCCAATAATATTGCGGAGAATGCCAAGTACGGATTGCTTGCCGGATCAGGACAACGGAACTCGACTCTTTTTGCTTTAGGCGAATTACCAAATGGAATTCTAACCGAAGCGCTTCTGTTGTTTGAAGAGTAAGCAAGATTAACCGGTGCTTCAAATCCGGGCACAAGTCTCTTGTAAGAATTTGTTGTTGGATTTGTGATAGCAAGCAGAGCCGGCGCGTGTTTCAAAATTCCGCCGATGAAATAGAGAGCGGTCTCGCTCAAGCCAGCATAGCCGCCGCCGGCAAAAAGCGGTTTTCCTTTCGACCATAAACTTACATGCACGTGCATGCCGCTTCCGTTATCGCCAAAGAGCGGCTTCGGCATGTATGTAACTGTCTTGCCTGCTTTCTTAGCAGTATTCTTAACAACGTATTTGAACATCAGCAACTGATCGGCTGCTCTCAATAGAGGTTTGAACTTCATATCAATTTCACACTGTCCGCCGCTCGCTACTTCATGATGTTGCGCTTCAACTTCAATGTCCATCGCTTCAAGATTTAAAACCATGTCGTTTCGCAAATCAACTAACTGATCTGTCGGAGGAACCGGGAAGTAACCTTCCTTGTAACGCGGTTTGTAACCCAGGTTCGGATTTTCTTCGCGACCGCTGTTCCATTTTCCCTCATTTGAATCAACGGAATAGAAAGCAAAGTTAGGACCGGAATCGAAACGTACATCATCGAACACAAAGAACTCAGCTTCAGGACCAAAGTACGCTGTGTCAGCAATACCTGTTGATTTCAAATAAGCTTCGGCTTTTTGTGCGATGTTACGCGGGCATCTGCTGTATTTTTCTTTTGTTGCCGGCTCATAAACATCACAGATCAAAGAAATTGTTGGTGCAGAAATGAACGGATCGAGAAACATTGTTTCGGGATCGGGAATAATAAGCATGTCGCTTTCGTTGATCGCTTTCCAACCGCGGATGGAAGATCCGTCAAAACCAAATACGTTCTCAAATGCGC
>JAJYMU010000351.1 GCA_021786655.1 Bacteroidota bacterium | reverse complement strand
ACGGCATAAAAAAATCCATCCCGCAAAAAAGCGGGATGGATTTGGGGATCTGTGAGTCGGTCGTGCGAGGGGGTTTAATTTTTTTGTTGATTGAGTTTCATTCTAGAGCTATCTCAAATTGCTTTCTAAGTATTTGCCTTTGAGATATAGACAAGGAGAACGGACGGGTGGGTTTAATCCGCAGAATTAAAATTTTTTAATGATCGTGATTCTTTGATCTAAAGAGCCGCGTTATTTTTCAAAAAAGAGCTTTATTGCGTAGAAGAGAAGAAATACTCCGAAAATTTTCTTAAGAACGTTTTCAGGAAGCGAGACCGCAAATTTTGATGAGATATAACTACCCAAAAGAAAAGCCGCACTCATGATCAATGCTGCTTTAATATTAACGTATCCGGCTTTATAATAATTAAGAACCGCTAAAATTCCGATTGGCGGAAGGAGAAGTGCTAGAGAAGTTCCTTGAGCTTCCTGTTGTGAGTAATTCAAGAGATAAACTAGGGCTGGGATAACAATTATGCCGCCGCCGATTCCCAGAATTCCGCTGACTGCGCCGGTGAGAAGGCCGATTAATAATAGATAAATAATTTGTGTCATATTACCATAGTTTTTTTGTTAGAAAATTATGAAGCCGCGGCAACAACAGCGCCGGCGGATGAATCAAGCTGAAGCGCAATTATCAAATACCAGCCGAATAAAATCAACAGTTCCAATTCCGGATATTTTTTTGCTTGTTCCGAAATTTCAACGCGCGCTTGTGTCTTAAACCAATCTTTCAATTTAGGTTCTTCAATTCCCGATTTGAAAGCAACAACTGTATTATTATTCGCATCTTGAAATTCAAATTTGGTTGACCAAAAATTTGATGACTGCCAATGAAACATTTTATTGTTGGCAAATTCCAAACTTCCGGAATAACTCATCCGCTTCGGTTTGTAAACCGCAAGATCGGTTTCTTTTCCAACTTCACGGATTGTAATTGTGACATTGAAAAAGCCGACACGCTTAAAAGTCCACTTGCCGTTAGATGCTTCCGCCTCGGCTAAGGATCCAAGAGATTTCGGAAAAATCAACGAGGCGTACAAATCTTCATCGCCGCGCAGTTCAAAAGTTTGTTCGAGTGCTTTCGGCTGAATCCAATTTAACTGTTCTGCCCCAACACTTCTAATTGATTTCATTTTTTGATTCCCAATGATTCACAAACTTAAAAATTTATTTGATGATTTGAGCAAGATGATATTTCATGTGTCCGTAATAATCTCTGATCAAATAATCCAAAGTTACCGGTTCGCTCTGCGGGACTTCTTTCCACTCGATCACATCAAAATTGTGGCTGTTGTGTTTTTTTGTTCTAACTTCGTCAGGCATCGATTCAAGTATGCGAACCATTTGCATGTTGTTCTGCTTCCAAAGATCAATTATGAAATTCCAACTTGCCGATTGATAATTCTGCGCCGCAACCCATTTGTCTTGATCGTAACCGGGGAAAATCAGATTGTCCTGAAACTGTCCATTGACAAATCTTGTAGTGTTGTTCACAGACGAATCAACCAAATGCCCCAAAATTTCTTTCTTAGATCATTTGTTCGGCGCCGGTTTGAAACCGCTTGTCTCTTCGGAAATGGAACGAAGTTTCTTCTCGGTTTCAATAAGAAATGTTTTCGTTTGCTCTATAAATTCTTTCATAGCGGTCTTTCTACTTTTTGATTTGCAAAGTTAAGCTTTGTCACGCTAAATTGTTTCAAGCACATCTAGAAAACTTTTGGGTGCATCGCATCGGATTTCAATTCCCTTTCGCTCGCGTAAATCAAACTTTATGCTTTGTGCGTGAAGCATAATTCTGGGAAAATTCTTTTGAGTTTCTTTATCGCCGTAACGAGAATCGCCAACGATAGAATGACCAATGCTGTAAAGGTGAACACGTAATTGGTGACGGCGCCCAGTGGAAGGATTTAATTCCAACAGTGTGTATTCCTTAAACCTCTTTAAGATTTTGAAATTTGTTGAGCTCGGCTTGCCGTTTTTTTCATCAACACCCATTCTTCCCGAACCAAATTCTCTTATTGCTTTCGTAATCGAACCTTCATTTTTATCAACGTTTCCATACACCAATGCAAGATACGATTTCTTAACGGTTCTTCCGGCGAACTGTCTATTCAACATTTTGTGAGTCGCAGCGTTTTTCGCGAACAAAATTACACCGCTTACTTCTTTGTCCAATCGGTGAACAATAAAAATTTTTTGCGATAACTTCTTCTCCAGCAGAGAATGAATCGAATCTCTCCTTGTATCGTTCTCGGCAATAGAAGCAATTCCTTCCGGCTTGTTGACGGCAACTATTTCTTTGTCATCGTAAAGTATTTCTAGTTTAACTTGATCCGCCACGTTTATTTTTTTTCTTCCTTTTTGAAAACAGCTTTCAACCCATGAGTTGCCATAAACGAAATTACCGTGTAATGCGTTTCACCAGGCAATACTTCGTCGTACAAATTTAATCCGGCGTAATTGTGTTTGTGAATTGTCGAAACGAAATCTTTCCAATCGTTTTGAAAACTCTCCGGCTCAAACGAACCTACCGCCGTATAAATCGAGGCATTTAATTCCTTATGCTCATCGAAAAATTTCTTTTCAATACCGGCGATGAAATGATTATCCCAGAACAATACTGGACTAAGAATTACGTATTTGCTGAACAAGTGCGGCTCAGTAAACAATGTATAGAAGCAAAACAATCCGCCGTAGGAATGACCAACAAGTATGCGATTATTCTTCTCAGTTCGATATTTTGAATCTATAACCGGCACCAATTCATTCTTAATGAACTCCAAGAATTTTTCTCCGCCGCCCGATGTTGGTGTCATAAGTCTAGCTTCTTCAGGCAGATTTTCTGCAGAAACTTTTGTCGGTGTATAATCACGCGCACGGTTGTAAATAAATTCTTTCGATCCACCCTCGGATGAAATTCCAACAATGATTGCTTCCGGTAGTTCTTTATCGAACGCCAGTAGATGCTGCATCTCCGTCATAATTCCAAACGACGAATATGCGTCGAGCATGTAAATCACAGGGTAATTTTGTTTCGTGTAATTATAACTTCCGGGAAGACAAACAAAAATTGGATAAGTGTTCCCGCTGGAAACGGATTTCATTTCTATGACTTCAGTGTGATGAAGCGTTACAGGCTGACTCGACTGAGCATTGAGCGCAATTACAAGCGCGAACAAAAAAATTATTACTCTTTTCATCCTATTTCTTTCTTAAAATGTTTATGAATGGGAGTCATTAATCATTCTATCCATCAGCGCGTCAAGATTGTAATCTACAATTTGATTTCTCGGATCGGAATACCACTCAACAATTTCTTCGGCGCCTTGCGAAAACGGAATTGTTGCTTTGAACTCCGGCACAAGTTTTTTGATTTTGGAATTATCATACACGGCGTTGTTTGCTTTATCGCCCAATAAACTGTCGCCCCATTCTTTGTCATATTGAGAAATAAAATTTGAGGGGAGATGCGCTACATGCAAATCGTATCCGGCTTTCTCTGCCAATGTTTCGGCAATCGCGTCCCATGTTAGGACTTCATCGGATGTGATCTGATACGCTTCGCCGATTGTTGTTGGACTTCCGAGTAATCCGGCAAATCCTTTTGCAAAATCACGCGTATGCGTCAGCGTCCACAAAGAATTTCCATCGTCATGAATAATTATTTTTTTGCCGAGTTTCATTCTGTGAAACGGAAGATAATCTGCACGGAGCGGAGTTTTTGTTTTATCATACGTGTGCGAAGGACGGCAAATCGTAACCGGAAATTTTTCTTCACCGTAAACTTTCATCAAAAAATTTTCGCAATCGATTTTTGCCCGCGAGTAACTCCAGAATGGATTTTCAAGCGGCGTCTCTTCTGTAATCGGCAATTTCTGAACAGGCTTTTGATATGCCGAGGCAGAGCTGATGAATATGTATTGATTTGTTTTGTCTCTAAATAAATTGAAATCATTCCTTACGTGCTTTTGATTGTAAGCAGCCCAATCAACCACAACATCGAACGTTTGACTGCCGAGCGCGCTTCTTGCCGCAGCGGCATTCCTAATATCGGCGTTAATTATTTCCGCATCTTTCGGTGCGGCTCTGAAAGACGTTCCTCGATTCAGCAGAAACAGATCGTAACCTTTTTCAACACATAATTGTGAACATGAAGAGCTAATTACGCCTGTGCCGCCGATGAACAATACTTTCAATTAGAACCTTCCGATTGTGACGTGTTTTTCTTTGTTAAAAATAAGCCTCTTAAAATAAATGTGCTCGGAATAATGTCTGGTGTTAAACAAATTAATCGCATGTCAAAATAAAAATCATATTTTTGTAACAAGAAAAGAAGAAGTCGTGAATGAATAGTTCTGTTAATTATCCGGTAATCAGCGTTGACGAAGTAATTCGTCCCACACGCGTAGAAGTTGATCTAAAAATTCTTGCCGAAAATTTCAGAACGATCAAAAAACATGTTGCGCCTGCGAAAGTAATGCCCGTACTTAAAGCAAACGCATACGGTCACGGATTAGTTCGTGTTGCGCTGCTCATGGAGGAACTTGAAGCGGATTATCTAGGCGTTGCAGTCCTTGAAGAGGGAATTCTCCTGCGCCAGAAAGGAATCAAAATTCCAATACTGGTTCTCGGCGGTATCTGGGGAAATCAAATTCCAATTTTCATCAAGCATGATCTTTCGATAACCGCCTCATCAATCGAAAAATTAAAACAGATCGACGAACTTTCCGCGCAGTTGAAAAAGAAAGCCAGGGTTCACCTCAAGATTGATACCGGCATGGAACGTCTTGGCGTGCATTATTATCATGCTGAAAAATTTTTCGAAGCCACACTTTCATGCAAACATATTATAATTGATGGCGTGTACTCTCACTTTGCAAATTCAGACGACCGCGATTTTAGTTTTGCCAAACTTCAATTGGAAAGATTTAACGAAGCCCTCTCTTTTTTTGAAAAACATTCATTGCCAACACCGACACGTCACATGGCAAACTCAGGCGCAATTCTTCAGATGCCGGAAGCAAATTTGGATATTGTCCGTCCGGGAATTATGCTTTACGGAGTTTATCCATCGCAAGAAGTAAAATATACGGTCAAAGTTTCCCCGGCATTAACATGGAAATCTTTGGTTGTGTATTTCAAAGTTATCAAAGCTGGAAATTCTGTCGGTTACGGAATGACATGGAAACCCGATCACGACATTCGCGCTGTTACGATACCTGTCGGTTACGGCGACGGATATCTGCGTGCCATGAGCAACAAAGCGGAGGTTTCAATTCACGGAAAGAGGTACCCGGTGATTGGAAGAATTTCTATGGACCAAATTGTGGTGAACATCGAAAAAGATTCCGCGTACAACGGTGATGAAGTGACTTTGATCGGTGTGAATGGAAACAATTCTATTACGGTGGAAGAACTCGCCGACTGGGCGGGAACAATTCCTTACGAAATTTTAACCAACATTAATACTCGCGTGCCGAGAGTTTATAAACGATAAAATCTACACACCAATATCTTCGTTCCACAATGTTGGTTTATCGTGGATGAATTTTGTCATCATGTCGGTACACGTTTTGTCATCGAGCACTTCAACTTTCACTCCGCGCGATTTCAAAAGTTCTTCTTCTCCCAGAAATGTTTTGTTCTCGCCGATTACAACTTTCGGTATTCCATATAATAGAATCGCACCGGAACACATTGAGCACGGCGAAAGAGTTGTGTAGAGAACAGATTCTCTATAAACCGACGCCGGTTGTCTTCCGGCGTTTTCAAGCGCATCCATCTCTCCGTGCAGAATCGCACTTCCCTTTTGCACACGTCGGTTGTGTCCGCGACCAATAATTTTTCCGTTATGAACTATCACAGAGCCGATCGGAATTCCGCCTTCATTCAAACCGGTTTGAGCTTCGTCTATTGCAGCTTGCAAAAACTTATCCATAATTTTTCTCCAAATTATATTCTACACTATAAAACTCTGCGTTCTACACTCAATGATACTCAATAGTACTTCCGCCGATGAACTCGCGCAAAACAGAATCACCCGGAATTGCGGAATCATCTTCAACCGGTTCAATCGCCTCCAATACTTTTCTAACTCGCGCAGCTCTTGTGTATGCATCTTCTCTAAGCGGATCGCCATTGTATTTCTTCTCCCATTCTTTAAAATGTTCAAGCAGTTTCGGTCTGTAAATGGGGACCTCAAACGGCATCGATGTATTCACAATGTAATCCGCGGTGTTGCAGTAAGGCAGTATCGTTCGTTTTTCCGATGAACGCACGTAATGCCAATGCAGTAAAGTTTGTTCGGGATTATACGCACGGTGAACCGAATCACGTAACATGCGGCGAATTAATCTAAGGTCTGTCCAACGAATGTATTGTCCGTCGGTACATTTCATTTGCAACAGCGGCTCAAGGTAAAGTTTGAATTTTTGTGAAGCCGGAATCTCTTTGCTGAAGTCGGGAAAAAGTCCATGCAAACTATCGATGAGCAAAACTTCGTTTTCACGGATGCGCAACGGAGTTCTATCGGAAAATCTTTTTCCGGTTTTGAAATCATAGAACGGAATTTTCACCTCTTCGCCCGCAGCTAATTTCTTTAGATGTTCGTTGATCATTTCAAGATCGAGCGCTTGCGGAGTTTCAAAATCGTAATCGCCAAATTCATCTTTCGGGTGCAGCTCCAGATCGAAAAAATAATTGTCAACCACAAGAGGAACGAAACTCATTCCCATTTTCTTCAATCGCATTTCGAGTTTCATTGTGGTTGTGGTTTTACCGGAAGACGATGGTCCGCTCACCATCACCATTTTCAATTCGCTGCTTCGTTCTTTGATAAGTTCCGCTGCTGTATCAAGCTGAGTTTCATAAAACGATTCAGCTTCATGAACAATTTGCGGGAATTCGCCTTTTCTAATTCGTTCGTTTGTGGATTCAATTGTATTTAGTTTGTGCGCAACAGCCCAATCGAGAGCTCGCCAAACTTTTTTCCACGGAATCAATTCGTTCGGCTTGGAAAAATGCCGCGAGTCTTCGCGTCTTCTGCGGGCGGCTTCTTCCCTGTACAGAATAAATTCTTTTGCAACTTTTGAATGACCGTTCTTTATCAAAACTTTTTCAATGATGTCTTGAATTTCTTCAACGTGAGGTCTGTATCCTTCCTCGTAAGTCTCTTCCAAAACTGTAATAACATGCTTGGCTAGCTCTTCTGCTTTTTCTTTATCACGTCCGCCGACAGCAACCGCCGCTCTGTAAATTACGTTTGCAATTCTATCCGCGTTGAACGGAACGATTGCGCCGCTTCTTTTAATAACAAATTTGAATTTTCCCACCTTGTCTCCAAATCAATTGTGGATTCGTTTATAAACACCTAGTCAATTTAGTTCGATGGGTACTTTAATTCAAATGTTGGAGTGGTTCGGAAAGTTGCCGGGGAAAAAGCCGAACGCTCAGTTCGGCTTTTTCTCTTTGGTTGGATTCAAATTATACGTCTGAGATTTTCCTTTCGGTATGCTGAGTGATTTCCAATTTGCGCCGACATGCTGGCGAGCAATGAAAACAATCTGCCCAACATGATACGACAAATGTGAAAGTGATCTTGTCAGCGCATCCGATACCGTTAGTTCGGTTTCTCTTATTTTAACTTTGCGGGAAAGGTCTGCGTCTGTAAGCTTGTTCAATTCGCCCAACAGAATTCCGAACGCTTCATTCCAATCTTTCAACAGAGCATCTCTATTCTTATTCGATTCCTCAAATTCTTCGTCGCGATTGCGCCATAGCTTCTCGCCATCTTCTGTAAGAAAGTTTGTAAAGCGCGATTTCAGATTTCCGGAAAGATGATTCATCAATATTGCAATTGAGTTCTCGGTTCCGGGAATTATTTTGTGCAAATCCTCATCCTTTACCTGCGCAATAGCCAGGTCGGTTAATGATTTGTATCTATTATATTCAGCTTTGATTGATTCAATTACCATAAAAATTTCCTTTCGCCAATTTGTCTGCGCAAATATAATAATTGATGAATTATTCCGGTAGATTCATATCAACAACTTGGAGCGGCAGTTCGGCGATTAGACGCTTGCAAATGAATTTACTATCAATTTCTGCTCAAGCGTTTCAAGCTCTTCCATAATTTTTTCTCTTACGCTTTCGGTCTCTTCCAAAATTTCCGGTATGAGTTTTTTATAGTACTCAATTCCATCCAGCAAGTTTGTTCGAAACGTATTAAAAAATTCTTCGCTTTGTGCAGTGATTGCGTCGGTTTTTTCTTCCATCTTCTTCTGCAGATAATCAATGTAAAGACTCAACTCTTTAACAAACATGTTCGGACGGTTTGGATCCGTGATCAAATTCATTCTTCCGTAAATGTGATCGACCATTTCCTTCAGCGTTGCAACTTTAGAGAAGTACGCGAGGTTTGGTCCCGGACACACGGAAACGGCTTGGCTGATCTTCGGCGTTTCAATTTTGTTTACTATTAGCGCCGAAGCAGCGAGTCCTTCACATAGACATGCTTTACCAACAACCTTACCAAATTCATTTTTAAATTCTTCCGGATCGGTAATGGTTTCCTTCAGCTCCTCAATTTTCTTATTCAGAAATGAAATTGACGCGGTACACAGCGGCTTATCGGAATATTCTTTGTTGGACAGCAAAAACTTTTTGGTGCATGCGCTGCCGGGATTTCCTTTTTCAATTTTCGCAAATTTCTCATTGTCCTTGCTGTTATCGCGCAGACTATTAAACGGAACTCCTAAAGGAGAAATATCGCTTAGATAAAAATCGTCTTCTCCCGCAGCACAAAGTTTTCCCAGCGTATAATCATCAATGTTCATCACTTCCGGCACCAATAGAAACGGGCTTCCCCATCCAACCGATTGGACACCGTAGTGACGCAGCAGAAAATCTTGTTCTGTTGATTTTCCCACGCCGCCCTGAACTGTGATTTTCACGCCGAGTTTATGTTCATCAATTGAAATTTCTTTTTTGTGAAGCGCTTGAAGATAAATTTCTTTCAATGATTGGAGCAATTCTTCTTTTCTGTTTTTGAATTCCTCGAGGATCGGACCCAACAACAATCCGTCGGTTGCAAATGCGTGTCCGCCGCAATTTAACCCTGACTCAATTCTATACTCCGAAACCCACAATCCTTTTTTCGCTAAAAACTTTCCTTGAATAAGCGCTGAACGAAAATCGCTTACCTTGATAACAATTTTCTTCTTGAAGTTTCCGGTTTCATCCGGAAAGAAATCTTTGAATGTTTCGATGTAACTGTACAAACGCGGATTCATTCCGGCAGAAAAAATTATCGAGCTTTCTAGTTCGCTTAAAGCGAAACCGCGAAGAGCCGCTAGGGCATCGTTAAATTCCGGCGGAAGTAAATTTCCATTCGAATCATAATTCGCTTTATCAACTTTGGTCATAATATTTACATTAACCTCGCCCGGCGTTATGCTTTCTCTGAGTTGGTTTTGAATTTTTTTTGCAGTCTCCTCGTCTTTTGCCTGCAGCATCTCATAGTATTTCATTTTTAAATCGGAATCATCCGGAAGCATTTCGAAATATTTATTTATTTCACTGCCGTCTTCGAACTCAGAATTCTTTAATTCTTCAAATTTTTCTTTTACGATTTGACCGATCATATTAAGGTATGCGGTTGTCCTGCGCGCACGCGAATCGTGTTCGTCCGCTTTTATCTCAACATAAGGTTTGCCGGATTTTTCAAGATAATGTTTGCGCAGATGTTCTAACAGAATATCGTCCACGATGGACATAACGGATGAAATTCCATACTTGGCAACTTTAACCGGCGCATCGACAGAAAAGCCGAGTCCTAGAACGGGTATATGAAACTTATGCATATTTGGTTTTTCCATTTTGCTTCATAAATATTTAAAAGCCAGGCGCGTTCATATCTTGGTTGAGGACAAAACTCCAGCAAAAGTTGTAGTAAGAGCCGTGCAGATTTATTTCTATTTAACCAAATAAAAATGTTCTAATTACAGCAGCGTAAGATGAACCGCTTCCTTGGGAGGTGAACTTACAAAAATTACATGGCGTATATCTATTAGAGTGGGGCGGGTTGAGTAGGTTTTACATTTATTTTACAAATCTTTCTCGCTTGAAGTAAAGCACTTTGATGTTACGAGTTTAATCCGCCTTCGCGTTCGCTACGGCGGACGAGAAGGTTAGGTATAATTCCTCGCAGCTTGCTGCGGATTTGTGTCCAGTTCGCCGCAGCGAATTGCTCTGGAGTACATACTATTGATTTCTGCATTCAATCTTACTATGCCGGACGTATGCCCGGTCAAAAACAACTTTGCCGAGTTGATTAGTGCAGACCCATTTTGACGAAACTTTTGTAACGTTTTCTCTTTTTCAAACTGCGTCATTGTTACTTCACATTTTACCGTATCGCCGACAAATACTGGCCGATGAAATTGAAAATTTAGTTCGCGTGCAATGAAGTTCATGTCTCCGCCGATTTTGGTTGGAAGAGTTGCGGTTAATAATCCTTGAACCATTATGCGTCCTCGGTCATCCGGTGTGATGTGATGAATACCTTCATCGCCGGAAAGTTTCCCGAAAAGACGAACATCATCTTCGGTAAACGTTCTTTCCCATGAAACAACATCGCCGACTTTCATCGCTCATATCCTTATGCTCGTTAATCTAATTTGATTTACTTTTTTGTATCGTGCTGAGCTATCATTGCGCGATGAACGTTTATTTTCTGCCAGACATTGCCGAGAATGTACGGCTCGACTTTGAGCCATTGCTCTTCAAGCTCCGCGCGCGAAGGATAATCACAAACGATCATCGAACCGATCATTTTCCCGTCATCATTAAGAATCGCCGAAGCATAAAGCCACTTACCTTCGTCAAACATTTTCTGTGCGAACTTCAAATGATCCGGACGAACTGCCATTCGTCTGTCTAAAGCCTTATCGTCTGTTCCGTCGTAACCAAGCACAATGAATTGCATTTTCTCTCCTCTGAAAAATTTTATGTTTGTTCCAAGCGATAGATAAATCACCGCTATTAATCCGTCATCAGCAATTTTATTTCTTTCTTAAATTTAAGACCATGGTAAAGTTAATTTCAGCACTGCCCTCGGGCAATTTTAAGTCGGGAATGTTATAAACTACTTTTGAAGTAACAGTGCTGGAAAACTCTCCCTTCATCACACCGTCTTTCGTATTCACATCAAGAACATAAGACATGGTATGAGTCATCGTCGCATTGGGGATCGGGACAGCCCACGGATTGGGTCCCGAATATTCAACATGAAAACGATTCCTTTCAACGCGGAGATTTTTATAAAGTGACGGATAGCCCATCACTCCTTTCGAAGTTTTAACAATCACCTCAGAGCCATCGGCATGTATCTGAAGGTCAAACGGCTGTGTAGTGCCTACAATCTGAATCTGTAAAGGAGGTTTGGATTCATACTTGGTGTAGCGGCCTGTACCGACCCATGATCCGAAGACTTCCGATTCGGGCGATTCTTCCTTCAGCGTTTTGTATTTCTTCATAACAGCATCAACAAATTTTTTTGTTTCGGCAAACGGCGGGACTTTGCCGTATTTCTGAACTTCTCCCGCTCCCGCATTGAACGCGGCAACAGCTAATTCCATACTTCCGAATTGGTTTAAAAGTGTTTGCAGATAGTTGCAGCCGCCGCGAATGTTTTCGCCGGCATCATATGGATTTTTTATTCCTAAACTTTTAATAACGCTTGGATTCAGCTGCATTAATCCAATAGCGCCGCTTTGCGAGACCGCGCGCCGATTTCCTCCCGAAGAAACTTGAATTAAACTTTTAACTAAATCTTTATCCACGCTGTATTGCCTGGAATATTTTTCAATGATGGGATCCAGGTTCCCATCGTCCTGCGCTGAGGACGGCTCTGGTGTGAAAATGAAAAATGACGCCAGGATAAAAAGTCGAATTCCTTTCTTGAGTGAATCAATCTGCCTCATAGATTCCTCCTTGGTTATCCTAAAAAATCTATTCGCGATATCCGTCAATTAATTTCATCCCGGATTCTGTTTTCCGTTCACCCCTAATCTGTTTTGCTAGAACATTGATTGCGTCTAATTCTTGCCTGGTCAGTTTTATATTTACCGATTCCGCATTCTCGACTAAATATTTTTTTCTTTTAGTGCCGGGAATAGGAAAAACATTTTCGCCTTGTTCGAACAACCAAGCAAGCGCAAGTTGGCTGGCTTTACAATTTTTCTCTTCGGCAATTTTTCCCAGCTCCTTCACCACGTTTAAGTTCTCTTGAAAATTTTCTTCATGGAACCGCGGAATGTTTTTTCTAAAATCATGCGCGTCAAAAATCTTAGTGTCTGTAACTTTTCCCGTTAGGAATCCGCGTCCCAACGGACTGTATGGAACCAATGCAATATTGAGCTCAACGCACGTCGGCAAAATTTTTTCTTCAACGTCTCTAACCCATATTGAGTATTCCGTTTGAAGCGCGGCGATTGGATGAACTTTGCTGGCACGTTTCAAAGTTTCAGCGGATGCTTCCGACAAGCCAAGATATTTTACTTTTCCTTCACGAACGAGATCCGACATTGCGCCAACGGAATCTTCAATCGGAACTTGCGGATCAACCCGGTGGAGATAATACAAATCAATACTGTCAATGCCGAGCCGCTTTAGACTTGTATCGCATGCACGTTTAACGTATTCCGGTTTTCCACTTATGCCGGCTTCATGCGGGAGAAAACCAAACTTTGTCGCAATGACAGCTTCGTTTCTTCTTTCCTTCAGCGCTTTGCCAACCAATGTTTCGTTGTGACCGTTTCCGTAAACATCAGCGGTATCGAAAAAATTTATTCCGAGATCAAGCGCCGCATAAATCGTTGCAATTGATTCTTCATCGTTAGTCGGACCGTACCATTCGGACATTCCCATGCAACCTAAACCAAGAATGGAAACTTCAAGATTACTACTTCCAAGTTTTCGTTTTAGCATTTTGGCTTATCCTCGTTCGTGTTTTTTTCATTCAGCATTTCCATTATGTCTTCTTTGTTAGGCACAACGCACAGAAACTCGAACGGTTCATTGCCAACGGCTTGATAGCTGTGCGGAGTTTTTGCCGGTATGAAAACGACATCATCTTTTTTCGCTTCAAAAGTTTTATCGCCGATTACAACGATTGCTTTGCCGCCAAGGACAAGCTGTTCGTGTTCAACTGTGTTCGTGTGCATCGGCATCGAGCCGCCCGGTTCAATCGTAAATTTTCTCATTGCAAAGTTTGGGCCTTCGCCCGGTCCGATCAAAATTTGCCGCGTAGTTTTTGTCGCAGCTTTTACTTCTTCTTTTGGAACCTCGTTAAGTTTTTTAACGCTCATAGAAATTTCCTTCCAAAAAAATTAATCTACTATAAAAAGTTTTGTGCCGGTTTTAGTGCGTGATCGATGCGGCGCCAAATCATCCGCGACCTGATAGCTCATGCCGGGCAGCAACAATGATTTTGTTCCGTCTTTCAGTTCGGTGTGAAGTTCTCCATCTAGACACAAAATAATATGTCCTTTCGAACACCAGTGATCGGCAACATAACCCGGCGTGTACTCAACCATTCTAACGCGGATTTCTCCGAGCATTTTTGTTTTCCAAAATGCAGAACCCGTTTCTCCTTTGTGTTCTTCAATTTCGACTTTCGACCAATCGATTGTGCTGAACGGTATGCCAGTGATTTTCATGTTTTTATTCTCCCAATTATTTCAAAAACGTAACCGACCCGTCATCCAAATCGTACCGCGCTCCGACGACATCAACTTTTTTCTTGTGAACAAATTCTTCAATAATCGGCTCTGACGATTTCAGTTGAGTAACAACATTTTGCACATTGATACGAACTGCGTTCTCAACAACATCGCCGGATAAACTTTTAGCTTTTTCTACCGCGGGTTGAATTGCTTCAACCAAATATCTTAAATGACCCGGCGCTTCTCCGCCTTGAACTGCGGCGCTAACCGCCCCGCATCCTTCGTGTCCGAGAACCACAATAAGTTTTACGTTCAAATGCTCGACGGCGTATTCAATGCTTCCGATCGCGGCGTCATCCAAAACGTTTCCCGCAACGCGAATTACAAACAGATCGCCGATGCCTTGATCAAAAATTACTTCCGGAGGAACTCTGGAATCCGAACAACTGAGAACAACGGCAAATGGATGCTGCTCGTTTTTTAATTCCGTTCTTCTCGCCGATGTTTGGTCTGGGTGAATCATCTTTGAAGATGCGTAGCGTTTATTTCCATCGACTAGTTTTTTTATCAGCGAGCCAACCTCGGACTGAGTTTGCGCCTGGAATTTCGCTCCGGCAAAAAACATTGAGAGTGCCAGAATGAAAAGAAAATATTTATTTGTTTTCATGCTTTACCTTTCGATTAGTTTAATTGAGTTGTAAAGTTTCATAATCAGCTTATTTTTAATTTGGCGGCAAGCCATTCGTACAATCTGCCGGGAAGTAATCCGACAATTCGAGTTAACAAAACCATCGGCGGCGGAAACTGAATTACTCTTTTCTCTTTTTTTATTCCTACTAAAATTTTTGAAGCCGCTATTTCCGGAGACATCAGCATCGGCATCTTAAATTTGTTTTGGGCGGTCATCGGCGTTTTTACAAATCCCGGTTTTACGGTAACAACTTTTATCCCGTGCTGTTTCAACTCAACGCGCAAACCTTCCAAATAATTTGTGACTGCGGCTTTGCTTGCGCAATAAAATCCGCTGCCGGAGTAACCGCGGTTATCAGCAAGACTTGAAACTCCAACGATCGTTCCATTTTTCCTTTGCAGAAATTCCGGGAGAAGTTGTTCAATCCAGTAAATGATTCCTAGAACATTAACGCCAAAAGTGTTTTCAGCAAATTTAGAATTATAATTTTTCGGCGTGACGAGATAACCGACGCCGGAATTCAATATTGCAATATCGACGCGCCCAAATTTTTGTTTGACCGATTCGTATGCGGTTTTCACTTCTTCCTTTTTCGTAACGTCGCATTTGAGAACTAGTAATTGGTCATTGGTCAATTGTAATTCTCGGTTAAGTTCCTCAAGCAGCTCGATTCGCCGCGCAATGAGAACAAGTTTGCATTGTTCCTTTGCAATTACAACTGCTAATGCTTTTCCAATTCCGGATGACGCGCCGGTGATGAGAATTATTTTGTCTTGAAGATCCATGGGCAGATTTTTTACTTACAATTTACATTTTATAAACCAATTCCACATCCCACGCGTAATACAATAACTCTCGTCAACTTTTTTAGATAGCGCAAAATTTGTATCTTTTCGAAAAATTTTTTGGACATGATTCATGAACCCGGAGTTTTACCAAATAGACAATGTGTTTGTAAATGCCGAGATCGTTGAGAAAAGATTCACTTGCAACCTTGCCAAATGCAAAGGCGCGTGCTGTACGATGGAGAGCGAGTTCGGTGCGCCAATTACCGAAGACGAGATTGAAACGATCAACAAAAATCTAAATGTGATTTTGGAGTACTTGACGAAAGAGCACGTAAAGGAAATAGAAAAGAACGGTTTCTGGATTAGAAAATTTGATGAATTGATGACACGCAGTGTTAACAACAGAGCCTGCGTTTTCGTAACTTTCGACGGCGAAATTGCAAAGTGCGGGATCGAAAAAGCACATCGCGACGGAAAAATAGATTTCATCAAACCGGTATCGTGCCATCTTTTTCCAATTCGTGTTTCTAACTTCGGCGGACCGGTATTACGCTTTGAAAAATATTTCGAATGCGAGCCGGCTCTCGAAAAAGGAAAAAGTACCCAGATAAAGGTTCTCGATTTTTGCAAAGATGCTCTCGAACGTGAATACGGCAAAGAGTGGTTCATAAAAATTAAAAAGGAAGTCAATCATTAATATGTTGTCTCTACAGCAAAAATTATCACTGCAGCAGAAACTTTCTCCGCAGCAAATTCAGTATCAAAAACTGCTTCAGCTTAATACGCTTGCTCTGGAACAACGCATTAAAACGGAACTTGAACTCAATCCCATTCTCGAAGAAACTCTCGATGAAGAATTTGAACAGACGCAGGAGGAGACCGAGGATTCTGACAATGACGAAAAAACCGTTGACGACGATGACGATAAATACGACAGCAAAGACGATGAGTTTGATCTGGAAGATTTCATGAACGAAGCCGAGTCGGAACAGGAATTCACCCGGCTCAACCGCAGCAAAGACGAAGAAAAAGTTCAGCCGATCGCTCCTCAAAAAAAATCTCTCCGAGAAAGCCTGCTCGATCAACTTCACATGCTCGATATCAGCGAGGACGAAAAAATTCTTGGCGAAAATATTATCGGAGGTTTGGATAAGGACGGGTATTTCAAAGCCGATCTTGAAAAAATTGTAAACGAATTAAGATTGTTCGACCATACTGAAGTTACAATTGGGCAAGCCGAAAACGTTCTTAAACAAATTCAACTGCTTGAGCCAATGGGGATTGCATCGAGAAATTTGCATGAATGTTTACTGATTCAAATTAGAAACTCATCTTACGATCCCTACTATTCATACCTTGCCGAAAAAGTTCTATCCGAACATTGGGACGACTTTACAAATAAACGGTTCGATTCGATTCAAAAGGCGATGAATCTTTCGAAAGAAACTTTGCGGTCAACTATTGATCTGATTCAAAAATTAAATCCCAGACCGGGCGAAGGCAACATCGATTCCGAAGAGATGAATCAGATCACGCCGGATTTTCTAATCGAAAAAGTTGAAGACAATTATATTGTTACACTTAACGACAGAAGCATGCCTTCGGTTACCATCAGCAGAACATATTTGGAATTGCTTGATACGAATAAGCGGAAGAGAAAAATTTCCGACCGGGAAAGAGAAACACACAAATTCTTGAGAGAAAAATTCGAATCGGCAAAATGGTTTATTGCTTCTCTTCAGCAGAGACGCAACACGCTTATAAAAATCATGCGTTCAATACTTGAAAAGCAATACGAGTTTTTTGAAAGCGGTCCCCGCTTTTTGAAACCGATGATTTACAAAGACATTGCCGATGAGATTGGAATGGACATTTCTACGATCAGCCGCGTCGTTAACGGAAAGTTTGTGCAAAGCCCGCAAGGCATTCACGAACTGAAATATTTTTTCAGCGAAGGTTTATCGACCGACTCTGGCGACGACATTTCCAACAAACACATCAAAGAACTCATCAAAGAAATCTGCGACAACGAATCAAAATCAAATCCATACAGCGACGATAGAATTGCCAGCATTTTACAGGAGAAAGGAATTCACATAGCAAGACGGACGGTTGCAAAATACCGCGAGGCATTGATGATTCCCGTCGCCCGCCTTCGCAGAGAACTATGATTT
The DNA here is from genome assembly GCA_021786655.1 of Bacteroidota bacterium. Classification (GTDB taxonomy): domain Bacteria; phylum Bacteroidota; class Ignavibacteria; order Ignavibacteriales; family Melioribacteraceae; genus Fen-1258. The sequence goes on along the minus strand of JAJYMU010000351.1, from coordinate 15,049 downwards.
TTATCGACATCATTCTAATTGTATTTCTATTTGCTCTGTTCGGAATTTCCCACACTTTCTTAGCGTCTAATAAAATTAAAATTGCTCTCGCGCAGAAGCTCGGCGTCAAGATAGCATTTTACCGTTTGTTTTATAACGTATCATCAGTTTTAATTTTTGTTGCAGTTTATTCGCTGGCACCCAAGCCCAATGTGACGATATATGACTTACAATATCCGTTCGATATTATTACATTTGCACTTCAGGTTGCATCGTTAGCCGGTTTGTATTGGGCAACACGGTTGATAGACTTAAAAGAATTTGTCGGCATTTCGCAAATCGAAAGATATTTGCGCGATGAATACAAAACCGAGGACTTGGATGAGAGGCAGACGCTCCGAATCGAAGGCGCGTTTAAGTTTGTACGGCACCCGGTTTATTTTTTCTCGATTTTGTTTTTGGGTCTGCGCCCAACGATGGATTTGTTTTACTTGATAATGTTCGTTTCCGTGATAATTTATTTTTTTGTCGGATCGATCTATGAGGAGAAAAAATTGATCGAAAAGTTCGGCGACGAATACCGGGAGTATCAGAAAAATGTACCGCGGTTATTCCCGATAAAATTTAGAACAAATCGTTAGGGAATTATTCAGAGATGATTCACGTTTCGGAATAGCATATTAGATTCGGGAGATAAAAAAATGAAAATCAGATCAACAACCATTTTAGGATTAATCCACAATGGACAGGCTGCGCTTGGCGGAGACGGACAGGTTACGCTCGGCAACACGGTGATGAAACACAACTCAACGAAGATCCGAAAACTTATGAACGGAAAAGTTTTGTGCGGATTTGCCGGATCGACCGCGGATGCATTTACTTTGCTTGCAAGGTTCGAAGAAAAACTCGAGCAATTCAGTGGAAATGTTCCGCGCGCCGTTGTAGAACTTGCAAAAGATTGGCGCACTGATAAATACCTGCGCAAACTTGAAGCGATGCTTGCAATTATTTCGGAAGACAAATCTTTCGTTGTTTCCGGCACAGGCGATGTCATCGAACCGGAAGATAATATTGTTGCAATCGGCAGCGGCGGAATGTATGCTCTCGCTGCGGCGAAAATGTTGAAGAAATTCAGCAACCTTTCTGCAAAAGAGATTGTTGAAGAATCATTAAACGTGGCTGCAGACATTTGCATCTACACAAACGAAAAAATTACAGTTGAGGTTATTCAAAAATGACAAAGCGAAAATCGAATAATGATATGATGAAAAATTTAACGCCATACCAAATTGTGAGCGAGCTTGATAAGTTTATTATAGGTCAGAATGAAGCGAAGCGTGCTGTAGCAATTGCGCTGCGCAACAGGTGGCGCCGTCAACATGCCGATGAAACGATCCGTGAAGAAATTATGCCGAATAATATTATTCTTATTGGTCCCACCGGTGTTGGAAAAACAGAAATTGCAAGAAGATTGGCAAAACTTTCCGGCGCGCCATTCTTAAAAGTTGAAGCTTCAAAATATACCGAAGTTGGTTACGTCGGCCGCGATGTGGAATCCATGATACGTGATCTTGCGGAAATTTCAGTAAGCATGGTCCGGTTGGAAAGAACTGAGGAGGTCCAAGAAAAAGCCGAGAGAATGGCGGAAGAAAGAATTTTGGATCAACTTATTCCTCCCCAGAAAAAAGTTGTTGTCGTCGAAGAAGAAAACGACGAGAGCGAAGAATTACGAAACGAAAAAACCCGCGAATGGATGAGAGAAAAACTTCGCAACGGTGAAATGGACGACCGATTAATTGAATTCGATACAACTTCGCCGGCATTCGGCATGCAGGTTCTTGGTCCTATGGGTATGGATGATATGACAATGAACCTTCAGGAGATGATGAGTAATATGATTCCGAAGAAAAAGAAAAAAAGAAAATCCACCATTCGCGAAGCGCGAAAACTTATTGCCCAGGAAGAAGCCGAAAAACTAATCGACATGGAAGCGGTTCAACGCGACGCCATAAAACGTGTTCAGGAATCCGGAATTGTTTTCATTGATGAAATTGATAAAATTGCAGGCGCTAAAAGTCAGCAGGGACCAGATGTTTCCCGCGAAGGAGTTCAGCGTGATCTTCTTCCAATAGTCGAGGGATCTGCCGTCAACACAAAATACGGACCGGTTAGAACAGATCATGTTTTGTTTATCGCTTCAGGTGCGTTTCATGTTTCAAAACCATCTGATTTAATTCCTGAATTACAAGGCAGATTTCCTATACGTGTTGAATTAAAAAGTTTAACAGAAGACGATTTTGTAAAAATCCTGACCTTGCCTCAGAATGCACTGCTCAAACAGTATTCAGCTCTGCTTCAAACTGAAGGAGTAAAAATCACTTTCCGCGATTCGGCAATAAAAGAAGTTGCAAAAATTGCCGCGGAAGTTAACGATCAGGTTGAAAACATTGGCGCGAGAAGACTTCACACAATTTTAACAACCCTTCTTGAAGATATTTTGTTTGAAGTCCCGGACAAAATGCCGACGGCTGATATTGATATTACCGGCGAGATGGTTAATCAAAAACTCGATAAGATCGTTAAGAACAGGGATTTGAGTAAGTATATTTTGTAACGGCTCTCATGCTCTTGCTTCCCAGCGAGCAAGAGCATGATGTCTTTTTTGAATCGGTTACGGACTATTTTGTTTTTGAATCCGTCAAATATTTAATAATCATTCTGTTTTCTTCATCGCTCAGGTGTGCTTTCTTACTCATCTTTTCCATAATAGAATACCATTCGGTGGAATCATACTCGCTTCTATCATGCGGGCGATGACACCCCGTGCATTTTTCATAATATAATTCTTCCTCGTTGCTTATAAAATATTTACTTGTAGAACATCCGACAATTATCAGAAAAATAACAAGGAGAAGATATTTCATAGTTCAATTCCAAGAATTGTTCTTATCTCATATTTCTCATGAGAAACCAGCTCTAAATTATTATTGGTCGCGGGGCTTCCACCAACTTGAGCTAAAAAATTAATAACCAAATAAAATCTATCCGATTGAAAACTTATTGTTGGTCCAACAAAGCTCGCTTGATTTTCTTCTTTCTCATAGATATCCTTATAAGTGCGGTCATTTCTAAATTCAAGACCCACGGCAAAATTTTTATTTAATTCATAAGCAATGCCCATTGTCAGTTCAAATGCGGATTCTGTTTCATCGCCAGCAATATTTCTTTCGATTTCAGAGTTAATGTTCATGACAGAGATAAACTTATCAAAGCGTTTTGTTAATAATATTTTTGGTTCATATTCAATTTTATCTCCACCATAGCTTAGCTCGAAATAAAGTGCGGGATCAACAAAATATTCGCTTGGATTTGTCAATCGATATCTAAACTCAAAAGATGTTGTTGAAAGGCTTAGTGGTTTTGACGGGGTGCTATTACCGGAAGATTTAACTTCGTTGAAATTCAAATACATAGATGCCGTAAATCGGTCGGTAACACCATATTCAAATTCCATTCTTGGCTGCCAACGCGAATAAGAACCAATCCCTTTGCCAATTCGTCCTGTCTGCCAAAGTTCAAACTCCATTGCGTTGGCAGGTAGTGTATATGATGTATAAGATCTCCCAAAATATTTTGTGTCTGCTTTAACTTGATTGGGAATTAGAAAAGAAATTGATACAAGAAACAAGATTACAAATATCTACTGAAAACTGGCGTTTTTGTTCATAATAGCTCCATTTTTGAAGGTTAATTATTATCTGGACTAAATCTAAATAAGAATTTATAAAAGAGCAAGTCTATCCGATTAATTCACCAAATTTTTTTCTGTTTCTGATTGTCAGTATTCGCGCCTTGATTAATGCAACATCTTTTGTTTCTTTTGTAACCCATGAAGAAACATAAAGCGATTGATGAAAAAAATATTTTTTGTGTGTTTGATTTGTGCTGCTGTTAGTTTAACTGGCTGTTCAATTAATTCTTCTCTCAACCGTATTGCAAATCTCAGCGTTGCCAAAAATGCCGTTCAAAATTACTACGAGTCCGGCGAGTATGACCGAGAGTGCGCAAAAATAATCGATGAGGCAATCGAGCATATTAGCAAAATCAAGATCGATCCAAAGTCGGCTGTTGTATTTGATATCGACGAGACTGCGCTTTCAAACTATCAATACACAAAATCCATCGGGTTCGGATATATTCCAAAACTTTGGGACGAATGGATGCACGAAGGGCGCGCGCCGGCAATAAAGGAAACAAAACGATTTTATGATTACCTCATTTCGAAAAATATTCACGTTATATTTTTGACCGGACGCGATGAAAGTGTTAGAGAAGCAACACGGGAAAATTTGATTGAACAAGGTTACGCAAAGTTCGATACATTAATCATGTGTTCGAAGAACGAGCTTCAGTTGCCATCAGCTCAATTTAAAACGACTAAACGCAATGAACTTGTTGCGAGGGGTTATGAAATAATTGCCTGCATCGGTGATCAAGCCGGCGATTTGGCGGGCGGCAACACCGGCTATAAAATTAAACTTCCCGATTATCTCTACCTTTTGGATTAGCCATTAACCTTTAGTATAAAAAGATTTATAATTGTGACGGATAAATATTTCTTTTCTATTATTATTCAAACAAAGGATCTATGAAAAAGCATGTTGCTGTTGTAACACTGATTGCAATTGCCATTATTTCAACATTCGCTTTCACAATTATTCAGTCGCATAAACTTGCGCCAAAAATAGTTCTTCCGAGTGAAATAAAATGGAAACCAGACTCACAATCAAAAGACGAATTACAAACTATAGTTCTTGCCGGTGATCCAGACAAAAATGAACTTTATACAAGTAGAATTAATATTCCCGCGAACATGAAACTTCAACCGCATTTTCATTTGGAGAATAGAACCGTAGTGGTTTTATCGGGAACGTTATACTACGCTTACGGCAAAAATTTTGACGAATCGAAATTAACCGCAATGCCTCCCGGAACATTTTTTACCGAGCCTTCTGAACAGCCGCATTTTGCCTGGGCGAAAGATGGAGATGTTGTTGTTCAAGTTACGGGGGTTGGACCAACAGGCACAACGATATTAAAGTCATCACACTAAAATGAAAACTGCGATTGTCATCGGCGCTACAGGACTAATTGGAAATCATCTCGTTCACAAACTGCTACGCGACAGCAGATACAAGCAAGTAAAAATTTTTGTCCGGCGATCTTCCATGATGCAAAATCCAAAACTTGAAGAGCGCGTTGTTGATTTCAATCAGATCGAAAAATGGGAAAATGAAATAACCGGCGACGAATTGTTTTCGGCTTTAGGCACAACAATAAAACAAGCCGGAAGCAAAGAAGCTCAGTACAAGATAGATTACTCTTATCAGTATGAAGTCGCAAAAGCTGCTGCTGAAACCGGTGTCCGAAAATTTTTGTTGGTTTCTTCCTACGGAGCGGACAGCAAATCAAAAAATTTTTATTTGAGGATTAAGGGCGAGTTGGAAGATGCCGTTGGTACTTTACCTTTTAAGAAAATAGTGATTTTTCAACCGTCTCTGCTTCTTGGTGAACGAAAAGAGAAAAGAGCCGGCGAAACTATTGCCGCTTTCTTTTCTGTTCCGTTAACTAAAATTATTCCAGCTTTGAAAAAATACCGGCCTATTAAAGCAGAGACCGTTGCGCAAGCGATGATCAATTCTGCGAATGAACCGCGTGATGACAAATTGACCGGATACACGTTGGACGAAATTTTTAATCAAGTATCTGAACGATAATTTATTTGTAAATGGTTTTCTTTTGATTCTTCGTCGTTAGTACTTAACGTAGTCTCTAACATAAATCGCGTCGTGCCGTCTAAATTTGGGCGATTTCTATTAGTTATTTACATTTGGAGGAAATCAAAATGAATTTATTACGAACAATTCTAGGACTGGTTTTAATTATGCTGATTACTTATTCATCATCATCCGCCGGAGATTACAAAGTCAGCGAGACTTATCATGGATTCAAGCTGCTCGAAAAACGTTTTGTTAAAGAAGTAAATGCGGAATGTTTGTACTTCGAACACGTTAAAAGCGGTGCGCGGTTATTTAAAATTACCGCAACCGATCCGAACAAAACCTTCAGTATTGCGTTCAAGACCGATCCGGAATCCGACTGCGGAACGCCGCACATTATGGAACATTCCGTTCTGAACGGATCAAAAAATTTTCCGGTGAAGAGTCCGTTCGATGTTTTAATGAAGGGTTCGCTCAGTACTTTCCTTAACGCGTTTACCGGCGACGATATGACATGCTATCCTTTCGCAAGCATGAACGACAAAGATTATTTCAACCTTATGCATGTTTACCTCGATGCCGTTTTCAATCCGCTGATTTACAACGATCCGCGAATTCTGAAACAAGAGGGCTGGCATTATGAATTGGAAAAAAACGACGGTCCGATTTCTTACAAAGGTGTGGTTTACAATGAAATGAAAGGAGCTTTTTCAAGTCCAACGCGAGAACTTGCTTATCAAGTTAACAAGAATTTGTTTCCCGATAACGGTTACAGATTTTCATCCGGCGGATATCCGTCCTCAATTCCGAAGTTGACTTACAATATGTTTCTAGATTTTCACAAACGGTACTATCATCCTTCAAACAGTTATATCATGCTTTACGGCAACGGCGATCTTGATAAGGAACTGACGTTTATCGATGCGGAATATTTGTCGAAGTACGATAAAGCGACGCAGCCGGAAAATTTTCCTCTCGAGAAGCCGTTCAAAAAAATAAAAGAGATTACTGCCTCTTACCCGGTAACGGAAGGAAGTGAAACAAAAGATCAAACGTATCTCTCGTTGGATTTTGTTGCCGGTCTTAACACAGACAGAGCAACGACAATGGCGCTGAATATCTTGGCAGATGTTTTGGTCAATCAAGAAGCGGGTCCGGTTCGTCTCGCATTACAAAATGCGGGGATCGGAAAGGAAGTTCATGCTTCTGTTGATGAACTTCATCAGAACGTTTTTCAAGTCATAGTTCAAAATGCAAATCCTACCGACAAAGAAAAATTTCACTCGATAGTGATGAATACGTTGCGCGATGTTGCTAAAAACGGATTTGATAAAAAAGCGGTTGAAGGAACGATTAACAGAACAGAGTTTCAGTTGCGTGAAGGCAACGATGCACAAAAAGGAATTACATACAATTTTCAAATTCTTCCCGGGTGGTTTTTTGCAAACGATCCATATTTAACTCTCGAATGGGAAAAACCGCTGGTAAAAGTAAAGACCGCGCTTGATACGAATTATCTTGAAACAATTGTTCAGGAATATATCATCAACAATCCCCATTCTCTCCTTCTTGTATTAACGCCAAAGCCCGGCTTGGAAAAAGAGAATACAGAGAAGATGGAAAAAGAATTACAGACATATGAAAGCTCTCTTTCGAAAAATGAGAAAGAAGATTTGGTAAAGGGTACTGAAGATTTAATCGCTTATCAAAAACGGGAAGACACACCGGAAGCGCTTGCCGCTATTCCGCTTCTCGAGAGAAAAGATATTAATCCGAAAGCCGAGTTTTATCATGTGAAGCCTTTCAAGGCTGCTGATGTTCCGGTTTTGCACTATGAAGATTTTACCAACAATGTTGTTTATGTGCGATTGATGTTTGATGCGCGCGTGCTGCCGGTTGAATTAATTCCGTACGCGGAACTTTTAACCGAAGTATTGGGAAGCCAGAACACGCTCAATTATTCTTTCGGCGATCTTGATAACGCGCTTAATATTTACACCGGCGGATTCAGTTCGTTTCTGAACGCATACATGGAAAATCAAAATGATACTGAAATGCTGCCGAAATTTGTTGTGAATTCCAAAGTGATGAACACAAAACTGAATAAACTATTTGAGCTGACAAGTGAAATCCTTAATCATACAAAATATGAAGACGTTGACCGGTTGAAAGCAATCATCACGCGCCTTCAAGCACGATTGGATTCGCAAGTAAAGCAAAACGGTTTTGGATTTACAAGAACACGTCTTGCGTCTTACTTTGAAAATACCGGAATGTTTAACGAACTCACCGGCGGATTCGAATACTATTGGTTCGTTTCCGATCTTGCAAAAAACTTTGACGCAAAATCGAAAGAGATTGTTGACAATCTAAAGAAAGCGGCCTCTCTGCTTTTAAACAAAAACAATTTGGCTGCGTCGGTAACTTGCAACGGCGACGACTACCCGGTTTTCCTGCAGGAGTTCGCACGATATGCCGAAACAATTCTTGTTCAACCGGTTGAATACCAAACATGGAAATTCAACTTGGAGAAAAAGGATGAAGGATTTTTGGCTGCATCCAAAGTTCAGTATGTAATTCAAGGTTACGATTTCAAGAAACTCGGTTACAGTTGGGACGGAAAAATGTACGTGCTCAGTCAAATTTTATCAACCGACTGGCTGCAGAACAGAATCAGAGTTATCGGCGGCGCGTATGGCGGATTCAGCACTTTCTCTCCATCGGGCACAGTTTATTTCAGTTCATACCGCGATCCGAATCTGAAAGAAACTTTGGCAAACTATGATGCGATTCCGGACTATATTGACAAGCTTGAAGTGGATGACAAAGAAATGACGCGTTACATTATCGGAACGATTTCGAATTTAGATAGTCCGTTAACTCCGTCGCAAAAAGGTAACGTTGCGGTTCGATACTATCTGGAAAAAACAAAACCGGAAGATATTCAGCGTGACCGCGATGCCGTTTTGAGTGTAACCGTTCAGGATGTCAAGTCATTCAAGAAAATGGTTGCGGACGTGCTTAATCAAAAAACATTCTGCGTTTACGGTAACGAAGAGAAACTGAAATCCGCGAAAGATATCTTCGGCGCACTTGAACCGATAAGCAAATAAGAAACAAGAATCTGTTTCTCAATATTTAACCGCCTCATTGTTATTCTCAGTGGGGCGTTTTTTTATCGCTTGTCGCATTATCATTTGCTTTTAATAAAAATTTTATTACGTTATTTACAGAATTAACATTGGGGCTTCTGAGATGCAACTTACAGTAAAGCAGCACTCCGATCTTAACGACTTCAATTAATCAGTTAGGGGGAATCATGACATAGCAAAATAGTTTATATACGTTTTATCTAAACCTTCCTGGTTATTGATAAGGAAGAGAAGAAGTATAGTCTAAGCGGCTATCGGGACTTAGATGTATAACGAAAGGAACTCTAGTTATTAGCGAGAAAAAATAATGAAAACAAAAAATAATATTATGAGGAATATAATTGGGATCTTATTGGTTTCTTCATCTTTTATCCATTCTCAAAATGTTGATCCCTACCAGTTCTTCCCAACTAATATTGGGGATAGGTGGGAATATACACAAGCCGGGCCGGATATTATTTACACAGTGTTAAGAGATTCAGTAGATACGAAAGACAGCAGTAGATTTGTGTTCTTTTATGACCCTCCCTTGTATTATGGTGCAAATTATCGAATAGATAAGAACTATAATATTTTTTATTTACCGCAGTTCGATAATCTACATGAATACAAATTGGATGCGCATGTAGGCGAAAAATGGATAGTTTTTGTAAGCAATCCAAACAAATGGGAAGAATCTAAAGTAAGCGGTATTTATGAAAACTTTGTCTTTGGTAAGTTAACAACAATAAAGGAAATTCAACATTATCAATGTTGGAGAAGACCCGATTCTCTTATAGATACTACTTTAATAGACGTACAAAAATTAGCTTATGGTTTTGGACTCATTTCAAAAGAGAATTATGTATTACAGCCTTATTTGTTGAGAGGTTGCAGAATAAATGGGGTAACTTACGGAACGGTAGATGTTGAAGAAGAACCTAATATTATTCCTTCAGAATATATTCTTTACCAAAACTATCCTAATCCGTTTAATCCATCAACTACAATATCCTTCTCAATACCAAATTATTCTCGAGTGGTTGTCAAAGTATTTGACATTCTCGGGCGAGAGATTCAAGAAATAGTAAATGATTATTTCTATCCCGGGAAACACTCAGTTAAATTCAACGCCAATAATCTTACAAGCGGAGTTTATCTCTATCAGATTGTTACAAACAAAACAACAAGAACACTGAAAATGATTTTACAGAAGTAAGTCAGGTGAAAATAAAATCACTAACAGAATAGGGGAAAAAATTATGAATATTTAATTCTGTATAACCTAAACTTAGAGGGGATTTCCACTTTTGAATAAAAGTGAGTACAGAAATGAAAAAAAAAGAAAGGTGATGTTATGAGAAAAAATAGAACAAAGGTTGCAGCATGGACGTTGGTACTGTTGATAAGTTCTTTCTCCTACTCTCAAGGGCAGAATCTCGATCCTTACCAGTTCTTCCCAACTAATATTGGTGATAGGTGGGAATATACTTGGGCGGGACCCGACGTTGTCTACACTGTTATACGAGATTCAATAGATGTGAAAGATAGCAGTAGATTTGTGTTCTTTTATGCCCCCCCCTTGTATTATGGTGCAGATTATCGAATAGATAAAAACTATAATATTTTTTATTTACCGCAGTTCGATAATTTACATGAATATAAACTGGATGCGCAGGTAGGCGGAAAGTGGGTAGTCTTTGTAAGCGATTCAAACAAATGGGAAGAATCTAGAGTAAGTGGTATCTATCAAAGTTTTGTCTTTGGCAAATTAACAACAATAAAGGAAATTCAACATTATCAATGTCGGAGGAGACCCGATTCTCTTATAGATACTACTTTAATAGACGTACAAAAATTAGCTTATGGTTTTGGACTCATTTCAAAAGAGAATTATGTATTGCAGCCCTATTTGTTGAGAGGTTGCAGAATAAATAAGGTAACTTACGGAACGGTAGATGTTGAAGAAGAACCTCCAAACCTTCCTTCTGAATTTGTTCTATACCAGAACTACCCCAATCCTTTCAATCCCACTACGGTTATCGGTTATCAGTTGTCGGTTACAGGGCATGTTACACTAAGAGTACTAGATATGCTTGGAAGAGAAATTGCAACACTTGTTAACGAAGAAAAGCAAGCCGGCAAATATGAAGTAAAATTTGATGGAGGTGGGCTGGCAAGCGGCATCTATTTCTATCAGCTAATTACAAGCAAAACAACAAAAACAATGAAACTAGTTTTACAAAAGTAGCGTACATAATTTCAATAAATATTGTCAAACAAAAAAACGGGGCGACAAATGAAAACTCTAAAATATTTTGGAATAATTTTTTTACTTATTTCCCTTCAACTTTATGCACAGGAATATAGTTGCATAACTGCATCAGTGCAGCAAGTGGCTGCACAATCAAGAGGCAGATGGCTTCCTTCGGAAGGCAATTTAAATGTGTTAATCATTTTTGCAGAGTTTCCCGATGATAATTATGATATGAATAACACAAAATGGATAAAAGGAAACGCACCGCAAAATATGATCGGATGGGTAGACCAAACCTGGTCGGCAACACCAACGCAAGGATCATTAACCCATTATTTTAACGAGATGTCAGGCAATAAGCTACACTTTACAGGTAAAGTTGTACATGCTACCGCTCCGCATACTAGAGATTGGTATTTGACAAATTATACTACAAACAGAAGGGGAAACATTCAGAGAGAGATAATTCAACAACTAGATGCAACATGGGACTTTGCCGAATTTGATAATTGGGATTATGTTAGCGATTATACTTACAATAATGTCCCCGACAGTTACGTTGACATGATTATTTTTGTTTGGAGAAATATTGCAGCAGATAGAAGCAATCCTAATGACTTAACCAACTTAGGTTTTTATAGTAATTATGGAGATTTAGGAGATGTTGGGGATATAAGTGTTGACAATAACCAAAGAAAAATAGCGACATGGTTCGGGGGACAAAATTCAATACCATTTGGTTCCGGTGTAAGTGTGAGAAACTATCTAACGGAAGACCCTTTCAGAAATTCAATACATGAATTTGCACATTACTTGATTGGAAATAATGATTTCCATAATGGCTTTGGTTTTTGGGGAATGCTATCGGCTTGGGGAATAAGGTCATACGTTGCAAATTCATTTGAAAGATATAGACTTGGCTGGGTCGCCGATTCGACAAGTTATACGATTAACAATACAACACAGACACTTACCGGAAGAACTTTAAGTGATTTTGTAACTGGAAGAAACTCATTTAGACTTGTTATTAACTCTTCATCACAAGAATATTTTTATATTGAGAACCATCAGAAAACATCTTACTGGGAAAACAACGCACCCTTCTGGGGAACGCTTGCCGGTAGCGTAGAACCCGGCGTATATGTTATTAGAAAAGTTGGCACACCGAATCAACTAGCACCTTCGGTTAATTGGATACAACTTATCCCTGCCGATGGTCGTTACAATTGGCAAGTAAATCAATCAGTAACTAATCCATGGGGTTCGGGGCAATTGCCTGTTTTCAAACAATTAGTTCCGAATAAAGATAACGGTTATAGTGATGATCAATTTATACCATTTAATTATGGTGGTTTAACTAGTCCGGCTCCTATTCATTTTACAGAACAATATGGATATCCTGTTCAGGATATACGTTTCCTAGGTGATGGAAAGGATGCATTCCGTGTGAATTATAACCAGGTGTTCTCACCATGGAGTAATCCGAATAGTCAAAGAGCAGCTAGTCAAACTACCCCATTTGGTTTTGAGATAACCAATTTTAGTAACGGCGTGTTTACGTTAAACATTTATGTTAATACTTCGATAGACGCTTCTCCGGCTAAGCCGCAAAACTTACATTTAACTGGTGCAGATCCCAACCATCCATCGCTTGCTTGGGATTTGAATTCTGAATCCGATATTTCTAGTTATAGAGTGTATCGTAATTATGATAACTCTGTTAGTTGGGATTTGGCAGGCACAATTTCTCATCCGACTAATACTTTTATCGATTATGCGGTTGATTATACAAAACCAATATGGGCAAAGTCGGTTAAATATTATATTGCGACTGTTGATAATACGAATAAATCTTCAGTACCTAGCGATCAAGTTGAGACGAGTGGCACTATGATTCTCCCGAGTATTCAATCGCAAAATTTTGCAGTAGCTTCGTCGAGTGATGAAGTAATTCGTGATTTAGCATTAGTTTCAAATTATCCCAACCCATTCAATCCAACAACAATAATTAGCTTTTCGGTTCCGCATAAAAGTCAAATCAAGCTAAGTGTGTTTGACGTTCTTGGTCGAGAAGTCTCTATTCTTGCTGATGGAATTTATGAAACGGGCAAATATGAAATTAGTTTTAATGCGTCTAATCTCCCGAGCGGAATTTATTTTTATAACTTAACTAATGGTAGTAGTTCTATTACAAAGAAGATGCTGCTGATTAAGTAGACGATAACGCTGGATAATTTCCTTCGGAAGCCGCGGTTAACTTAACTGATCGCGGCTTTCTGTTTCATCTGTATTTCAATTATAAGATTTTCAGAAAGCTGGTTGATTACAAACCAGAGACGTGGCATTACAGAATTGGTAAATACAGAGTGTTTTATATAATCGACAACGAGAAAAAAATTGTTTTCCTTCTATCTATCGACATGGGAAAAGAAGCATATTAAATTAAATTCACCCGAAGTATGCGCAAGTAAAATTATTGGCTGATCTTTAGGCGCAAACCCATTAAGAATTATTTATATTTGTCCTCAATTATTACAAAACTCAGAGTTGTTGATGCACCCCAAAAACCTTGCAGATATTCCGAAAGCGTATAATCCAAAAAATGTCGAAGACAAATGGTACAAGTATTGGTACGATCATAATCTTTATCACTCGGAAGTTGACGAAAGCAAAACTCCGTACACCATTGTTATTCCCCCGCCGAACATAACCGGCATACTTCACATCGGCCACATTCTCAACAATACGCTGCAGGATATTTACATTCGTTATAAACGAATGAAGGGTTTCAATGCATGCTGGGTTCCGGGAATCGATCATGCATCGATTGCTACCGAAGCAAAAGTTGTTGCGATGCTTAAAGCGCAAGGTATCAGCAAAGACAATATTTCCCGCGAAGAGTTTTTTAGACACTGTTACGATTGGAAAGAAAAATACGGCGGAATAATTTTTCAACAATTGAAAAAGCTTGGCATTAGCTGCGACTGGCAGCGCGAACGCTTCACGATGGACGTTTCATACTACAAAAGAGTTATAGAAGCTTTCGTTGCATTATACAAAGAAGGATTGATCTACCGCGGATACAGAATGGTTAACTGGGACCCCGCATCAAAATCGGCAATCTCTGATGAAGAAGTTTTTTACAAAGAAGTTCAAGGCAGGCTTTGGTTTTTGAAATATCCCGTTAAAGATTCCGGCGAGTTTGTGATTGTTGCAACCACGCGACCGGAGACTATGCTCGGCGATACCGGCGTTGCGGTTAATCCCGATGACGAGCGGTACAAACATCTAATCGGCAAAAAAATTATTCTCCCAATCGTCGGCAGAGAAATTCCTTTGTTCGCAGATGAATATGTTGATAAAGAATTTGGAACCGGCGCAGTTAAAGTAACGCCGGCACATGACGTCAACGACTACGACATGGGACTCCGTCACAAATTGGAAATTGTGAACATCTTCAACGAAGACGCAACCACCAACGGAAACGTTCCGCCGGAGTTTCAAGAAATCGATCGTTACGACGTGCGTGAAAAAGTTGTTGAACGTCTTGAAGAACTCGGCTTGCTTCACAAAGTTGAAAACTACGTGAACAAAGTAGGTTATTCTCAACGGGGCAACGTTCCCATCGAGCCGTATCTTTCCGAACAATGGTTCATGAAAATGGATGAACTTGCCAAACCGGCGCTCAAAGTTATTCTAGACGGCAAAATAAAATTTCATCCCGAGCATTGGGTTAAGACTTATGAAAATTGGATGACGAACATCCGCGATTGGTGTATCTCGCGCCAATTGTGGTGGGGTCACAGAATTCCAGTTTGGTATCATGCAAAAACTCACGAGGTTTACTGCGAAGTTGAACCGCCAAAAGATATTGAGAACTGGTATCAGGAAGACGATCGAAG
>JAJYMU010000287.1 GCA_021786655.1 Bacteroidota bacterium | reverse complement strand
CTTTTCCTTCCCGTCCTTCTATAAAAACTTTTCCGCCTAAAAATTTTGCTCTTTCTTTCATTCCTGTAATTCCAATAGATGAAATATTAAAAAGTTGTTCGTCCGATATTCCTTTACCGTTATCTTCAACTTCTAAAAGTAATTTGTCTTCCAACAATTGTATTTTGGCATTTATCTGCGATGCATTGGAATGGCGTGCAACATTAGTCAATGTTTCCTGAAAAATACGGAAGACGGCTGTTGATTTTTCTTTCCCCAATTCAATCTTTCCGATATTGCTGTTAAAGATACATCTAACCTTATGCCTTTTTTCAAATTCTTTTGCGTGCCATTCTAAAGCAGCTATTAATCCCAGGTGATCTAGAATATCCGGTCTAAGTTCAGTTGCAATATTTTTTACAGTGACAATAAGACGATCAACCATTTTTTCGATTTGTACCAATTGTTCTGTAATTTCTTCCTTTAACAAATTTGGCTTAATATATAAATCGTCTTGCATCAAAGTCAGATCCATCTTAATAGCTGTTAACACCTGTCCGAGTTCATCATGAAGTTCTCTTGCTATATATGAACGTTCTTCTTCTCTTGCTGCTTCCAGACTTGCCGAAAGCGCCCTTAACTTATCGCTTGAGTTAATTAACGCATTCTCAACTCTTTTAAATTCAGTTACATCCAGGCAAGAGCCGTAAATAGTTTTTGCTCCTCCTTCGGTAGCGTCCAGAACAATTCCTTTTGTATATAAAATACGATTCTCACCATCCGGTCTAATTATTCTTTCGTAATGTTCAAAAGGTTCATTCGATTCGCGTGCACGATTAATATGTGCAAGTATTTTACCGGAATCTTCAGGGTGAACTAATTTTAAAATTGATTCAAACTTCCCGTCAAAATTCTCGGGCTGAAGTCCATATATTTGAAAGAGTTCAGTAGAACAATTTATTTTTTCTGTTTCCAAATCCCATTCCCAGCTTCCAAGATGAGCAATTTCTTCGGCGCGGTTCATCATTAATTTATTTTTCTTAAGTATTTGTTCATTTAGTATTCTTTCGGTAACATCACGAAAGACGCTTAGCAACAGAGCATCACCGGATTCAATTTCAACAAACGTGTATGTACCGTCAAGATAAACAACTTTACCCGATGGAAGTATCAGCTTTTGTTCAAGATTTGTGGGGAAACCTTTACTCTTAAATCTAGTCTGATAGTTTTGAAGCATAATTTCTTTGTTCTTTTCACCACTATAAGTAACAGTCAGCGGTTGTTCTATAAGGTCTTTAGCTTTTATTTCAATCAATTTGCAAAATGCTTCGTTGACTGCAATTATAATTCCATTCTTGTCTGTCAGCCGCATTCCTTCAGCAGAACTTTCCCATACAGAACGGAAGCGGATTTCAGATGAACGCAATGCTTTCTCTGCCTCTTTGAGCTTGGTTATATCAGTCAGTGTCCCTTCATAAAAGAGCATGCCGCGCTCATCAGCAAGGAGATGAGCATTCTCTCTCACAATCAATGGTGTGCCATCCTTACGTTTAAGGTGAAGCTCAATACTGTGCAGCTTGCCGTTGACTTCAAGTTTCTCGATCCAAAATGTTCTTTCGGATGGATTCAGATATAATTCGTTTACAATATCGGCGGCTAAAAGTTCTTCCTTAGAATTGTAACCAAGCATCTGGACTAATGTATCGTTGACATTGACGAGTTTGCCATCAGGTGTGCTGAGGTAGATTCCATCGGGAACGTTTTCAAACAGCCACCGGAATTTCGCTTCGGATTCACGCAGCGCCTCTTCTGCGCGTTTGCGTTCGGTAATATCGCGTGCAATAAGAATTTTTCCTAATTCAACATCTTTATTAACAATTCCAATTTGTGAAAGAGAGAGGACTTTCTTTTCGCCATCAGATATATAATCTACTTCGTTATCGGTAAAGTCTTTGTTTATTTCATAATTATAAAATAGATCACTGATATTAATAACTTCTTTTTTGTTAACAATTTTAGATCCGAATAATTTTTCAGCATATGCATTCGATTGAAGCACTCTGCCTTCTTTGTCAAGAATAAGTACCGCTTCTTTCATGCTTGCGAATAAATCGTGTGCTATATCCTCAACACTCGGTGTAAATAATCTGTACTTGATAACCGCAATCAAGATAAAATATGATTGAACAACCGTTGTGGATTCACCGAGTTGGACAAGGTTGTGATTATTAAATATGTGGGGAATTATTACATTAGAAATTAGCCCTAACATAAGACTAATTAATGAACCGGTTAATATTAAAGACAACGATTTTTTAAAAGTATAATCTGAGGTTGTATTAATTTTAATAACAATGAGATACACCGAGTAAATAGCCGGCAAAATAATTGCAATAGTGATAGCTGGAAAATAAAGAATGCCCTGAATCCTATCATAACCCCAACCTGTTTGAATATAATCGGCTAAAACGAGATTGGTGGTCAGGCTTATCAGCACCGTTGTAAAAACGGCCGTGGAAGAAGCGTAATAGATTAAATCTTTTTTCTTTCCGATATAAGTGTAAGTAAAATTCAAAAACCAAAACGTGGGAGAAAGACTCATAATTGAATCGATCTTAATTAGGGGCATAATATATTCTGCGGGCAGCGGCTGGCGTAAGATGATCTCGACAATAATCCAGAACGTCAAATTTGTAGAATAGATCAAGAACGATTTATTTACGGGCCTCTCTTTTCTGTTGATAAACACATAACTCCATACAGCCCCGTTAAACAAAAGTGCAACTATTGGTATGATGGAATAAGCATTCATTAATTTCTTCAAGAATATTGGAGGAGAGAATTTATTGTAATATACGTCACTTTAAAATTAAAATCTCACTTTTATGTATGACCAATATCTATTCTATGTATGGTTAGGTTTTATTATGAGGCAATGGGCTATTATGATATGGATCATTACATCTCAATTTCAATGATCGGTTCACCGATTATTTACGAAGGAGATTTACTTTCCTGAGGAAGTGCTTCAGCAGATTTTCTGTTTATGTGAACATCAAATAAACCTTTCTTTCTTCAGGAAAAATCTATATTTTATTTCTCGCTTGAAGGAATAAGAATAAATTCCTAAATATATTTTGAGGGCTACATGAAGTACCCTGCTTTGAAAAATTTTGTTGGCGGCAAAGCAGTTGATCACAAAGGATCAACGCTTGATGTTCAGTCGCCGTTAGATGGTTCGATTATCTCCTCAGTACCTCTTTCCGGAGCGAACGATGTTCGCTCGGCAGTAACCGCAGCGCAAAATGCATTTCCCGCTTGGTCGGCAATGACAATCAGAGACAGAGTACAAATCTTTTACCGTTACAGAACTCTTCTCGAAAAAAACATGAATGAACTCGCCGAATTAATTCAAGAAGAAAACGGCAAAACAATTCCTGAAAGTATTGCTGAAGTAGAAAAAAGCATTGAGGTAACAGAATTTGCATGTTCGCTACAACAAATTGCTGACGGAGAAGTATTAGAAGTTAGCAAGGGCGTCGAATGCCGCATCGAACGTTATCCCGTTGGAGTTGTTGCCTGCATCACTCCATTTAATTTTCCTACAATGGTTCCCAATTGGACGATACCGAACGCATTGGTTCTTGGTAATTGTATGATTTTAAAACCGTCGGAGTTGGTTCCGCTTAGCGCAAATAAAATTGCTGACTTGCTAAAAGAAGCCGGTTTGCCGGACGGAGTTTTCAATGTTGTTCACGGCGCTAAAGAAGTTGTTGAAGCAATTTGCGATGATCCCGGCATACAAGCGGTGTCGTTTGTCGGTTCAACAAAAGTTGCGAAGATTGTTTACGCACGAGCAACATCAAAATTAAAAAGAGCGCTGACACTTGGCGGCGCAAAAAATCATTTGATAGTTCTTCCAGATGCGAATGTTGGAATGACTGCATCTAATGTTGCCGCGTCAATGTCCGGCTGTGCTGGTCAACGCTGCATGGCTGCATCTGCAATGGTTTCTGTCGGTTCTGTTGATCATATAATCGATCAGCTCGTTGAAGAAGCGAAGAAAATTATTCCCGGAAAAAATCTCGGTGCGGTAATTTCAAAACAAGCGAAGGAACGGATTGAAAATTATATAACTGAAGCTGAGAAAGACGGTGCAAAAGTTTTGCTTGACGGAAGAAATTACAAAGTTCCCGGAAAAGAAAATGGTTTTTATGTCGGTCCTACCGTTTTAGATTTTGTTCGTCCCGAAATGAAAATTGCTAAAGAAGAAGTATTCGGACCAGTGCTTTCAATAATGCGGACAAACACTGTTGATGAAGCGTTATCAATTCAAAAAAGTTCTTTGTATGGAAATGCGGCGGCGGTATTCACCCAAAGCGGCGGATTGGCAAGATACATTGCCGAACGTGCAAGCGCTGGAATGATTGGCGTTAACATCGGCGTGCCTGTTCCGCGTGAACCGTTTTCATTTGGTGGATGGAACGAATCAAAATTCGGCGTGTGCGATATCACGGGTAAAAGTTCAATCGAATTTTGGACGAAGTTGAAGAAGACAACGATCAAATGGAATCCGGAATCAAAGACGAATTGGATGAGTTGAGAAAGGATTGAGAATTAAGAATTGAGAATTCAGAATTAAAAATAAAAGGTAGAACTATGGCAAGAATAGTTCGCGGTGGTTTGATTCAAACATCACTATCAATGTCCACCGAGCAGCCGATCGAAAAGATCAAACAATCGATGATTGAGAAACATTTGAAACTGATTGAGCAAGCGGCTAAAAAGAAAGTGCAGATTCTATGTCTTCAAGAACTTTTTTATGGTCCATATTTCTGCGCAGAACAAAAAACAAAATGGTATTCGCTTGTGGAAAAAATCCCTGATGGCCCAACAACCAAGCTAATGCAGAAGATAGCAAAGAAATACAGCATGGTTCTTGTGGTGCCAATTTATGAAGAAGAAAACACAGGAGTTTATTACAACACTGCCGCTGTGATTGACGCCGACGGGAAATATCTCGGTAAATACCGGAAACATCACATCCCTCATTGCGATCCCGGTTTCTGGGAAAAGTTTTATTTCAAACCCGGTAATCTTGGTTTTCCGGTTTTCAAAACCGCTTACGCTGATATTGGAGTTTATATTTGTTATGATCGCCACTTTCCTGAAGGAGCGAGGATTCTCGGTTTGAATGGTGCTGAAATTATTTTTAATCCTTCTGCTACTGTTGCCGGGCTATCGGAATATTTGTGGGAATTGGAACAACCTGCTCATGCTGTTGCCAATGGTTACTTCGTTGGCGCGATAAATCGTGTTGGGACTGAATCTCCATGGAACATCGGAGAATTTTACGGCAAAAGTTATTTCTGCAATCCTCGAGGAAAAATTATTGCGCAGGCAAGCAGAGATAAAGATGAATTGGTTGTAGCTGATCTTAATCTTGATGAAATTCTGGAAGTAAGAAATGTCTGGCAGTTCTATCGCGATCGGCGCCCGGAAGCATATGGTGCAATCACTGATCTTCAGAAATAAGAAGTAAGGAATCAGTAGTCAGAAATAAGAAATCAGAAATAAGGATTAAGAAGGAATAAACAGAGGGGCAATGATGGAAGTGAAGGCAAGAAATTTCCAGGATTTAATCGTTTGGCAAAAAGCGCATCAATTTGTTTTGAGTGTTTATAAGATGACGAAAGAATTTCCAAGAGAAGAATTGTACGGATTGACTTCTCAATTGCGAAGAGCGGCAGTTTCCATTGCGGCTAATATTGCCGAGGGATTTCGAAAAAACGGCAAATTAGATAAAGTAAGATTTTTTAATATTGCTCAAGGTTCATTAGAAGAATGCAGATACTATCTTGTTTTGACTAACGATTTGGAGTACGCTGATTCGTCATCACTAATTTTATTGCTGGAGGAAGTAAGCAAGATTTTAAATTCATATTCACAAAAAATTATGTTGTCAAAATGAATTATATAGCGGGATTCTTATTTCTGTCTTCTGAATTCTTATTTCTCAAAAAACAAGAGGTGTTAACTTGACCAATGATGAAATAGTTGCAATAACTGCAAAACATACATACGGCACATGGAGATTTCAGAAAGGATGGACACCGCTGCAAATTGTTGACGCTGAAGGTTGTTACTTCACAGACGCAACCGGTAAAAAGTATTTGGATTTTTCATCACAGTTAATGTGCGTTTCACTTGGACATAAAAACCAAGCTGTCATAAAAGCGATTGAAGATCAAGCAAAAAAACTTGCGTACGCTGCACCCGGATTTGCTACTGATGTCCGTGCTGAACTAAGCAAACTTTTGCTGGAGGTTTTGCCGAAGGGATTAGAAAAATTTTATTTCTCAACTTCAGGAACCGAGGCAAACGAAGCTGCAATCAAAATCGCGCGGATGTACA
>JAJYMU010000317.1 GCA_021786655.1 Bacteroidota bacterium | reverse complement strand
TTCCTTTTTGCCCAATCAATTTCTTCGATTGAGATAACCGGCAACAAAAATTTTTCAGTGAACAGTTATCTTGGCTGGATGAAGATGAACGCCGGGACAAAAATATTTCCGGCATTGGAAGACAGTGTTCGCGGAAGAATTTACTCGTCATTGCGCAGCGAAGGTTACTTTCACCCGGCAGTTAACTCGAAAGTTGAAAAGATCGATTCTTCCAAATCAAAATTAATTGTTGATGTCGATGAAGGTAAGCCGACAATTATTGGCAAAATTATTTTCAATTCCGGGCTTAAAGATTCTCTTCGACTTGCAAATATCTTATCCGATCTTGATAATGCAGTTTTCACAAAAGGAAATATTGAGTCAGCCTTCTCCAATATTTTTGATTACTACGAGAACATCGGATTCCCTTTCGCCTCAATTAAGATTGAGTCGGTTCAGTTTGTTGACGATTCATCAACGCACGATCACACGGTAAATCTATTTCTCACCATTGACGCCGGTACGAAAAGTAAGATTGACAAAATTGAAATTGAAGGAAATACAAAGACAAAAGACAATGTTATCACGCGCGCGTTACAAATTGAAAAAGGTGAATCATATTCGCAGAAACAGATAGATGATATTCCCGACAAGCTGAATCGTCTTCGTTTTTTTGAACCGGTTGAAGTACCGACTTATTTTATCAATTCAAAAAATGAAGGTGTTCTAAAAATTTCCGTTAAGGAAAAACAAACAAATTATTTTGACGGCATTGCAGGCTACATTCCTCCGGCGAACAACAACACAAAAGGTTACTTAACCGGTTTTGTAAACATTAACCTGAGAAATCTTTTCGGAACGGGGCGCGCCGCTTCTTTCAGATGGCAACAGGAAAATCAATACTCGCAAGAACTTGAAATACAATATCTAGAACCGTGGCTATTCGGTTTTCCGTTTAATGTGCAAGGATCACTTTTTCAGAGGAAGCAAGATTCAACTTACGTGCAGCGTAATTTTGAAGGCGCGCTCGAATACATTGCAACACCGGAAATTTCCGCGTCGGTAATTGTGAACACTCAATCAACTATTCCGACCGAACGTAACGTGAATGTTTTTACGGTCTACAATTCTTCTGCGTTCACAAGCGGCGTTAACCTTAAGATAGACACGCGCGATGATTTCTATGCGCCGACCTCTGGAATACTTTTTATCAACTCGTACAAATTCACTCAGAAGACAATTAACGGTCCTGCTCAATTCATTACTGCCGATACGAAAACAAAATTGAATTTCCAGCGGCTCGAATTCGACTTTAGCATTTTCAAACAGCTTCTCAGCAGACAAGTCCTTGCATTTGCAGTTCATGCTAGAGAATTGCGCGGATCAGATTTTGAGATTAGCGATCTCTATTTTTTAGGCGGCGCACGTTCGCTTCGCGGTTACAGAGAAAAACAATTTCAAGGTAACAGAATCATCTGGTCGAATCTGGAATACAGATTTTTGCTTACACGGCGAACATTCGCATTTTTGTTTTTTGATTCCGGTTACTTTTTGCGAAATGCCGATGAGACAAGACAGATCGCCGAAATTTCCGGATTCAGAAACGGTTATGGGTTTGGAATCAATTTAGAAACAAGTCTCGGTGTGCTTGGCGTTAGCTTCGCTTTAGGTAAAGGCGATTCAATCAGCGAAGGAAAAATTCACTTTGGAATTATAAATGAGTTTTAATGAATACTCTTAAAAATTTCGACAACAAACATGTTTCCGGAAAAATCAAAGTCCTTGCCGGCGTTGATGAAGCCGGACGCGGGCCTCTTGCCGGACCGGTTGTAGCCGCGGCAGTAATCTTCGACAGAAAAACTTTTCATAAAGAAATTAATGATTCAAAAAAACTTTCCGAATACAAACGTGAAGAATTATTCGGCTGGATAGTAGAGAACTGCAAAAGTTACGGCGTCGGTATAATCGACCACAAAGAAATAGATGAAATAAATATTCTGCAGGCAACATTGAAAGCAATGAAGAGCGCGGTTGAACAACTTCAACGTAAGCCCAATCTGGTACTTATTGATGGGAATAAATCGTTTCATTCGGCATTAAAAACCAAAACCGTTGTGAAGGGCGATGCAAAATCATTCTCGATCGCTGCGGCTTCCATTATTGCAAAAGTTACCAGAGACAGAATAATGCGCGAGGCATCAAATAAATTTCCGGAATATTGTTGGGCGAAAAATAAAGGATACGGCACACGAGCTCATAGAGATGCAATCAAAAAATTTGGCGCTTCGCCTTTTCATCGTAAAACTTTTTTAAGCAGAGTTTTGGCAGAAAAGAATCAAGAAATTTAATCTATCATACTAAGTGACTTAGGGACTAAGTAACTAAGTGTCCGAGAATCTATGTAATAAAATTAACAAATGACTAATGGCAAATGACCAATGACTAATCAAAACAAACGCTCAACCGGATCGTACGGTGAAAAACTTGCGGAAGAGTTTTTGAAAGAGCTTGGATACGAAATCATTGAAAAGAATTATCATTTCGGTCACGGCGAGATTGATATTATTGCCAAGGATAAAGAGTTCTTAGTCTTTGTTGAAGTGAAGTACAGAAAGAACCTTGAATACGGCGAGCCGGAATACGCAATTACAAAAGGGAAGCAGAATCAGATCAAAAAAATTGCAGAAGCTTATTTGGCTGAGCGAGAAATCAAAAACCAAGACTGCCGGATAGATGTCGTCGCAATTTTACATCTTACCGGCGAGAAGCCGAAGATAAATCATTATAAAAACGCTTTCTGAGTACGGTTGTCTATCCAATCTCCCGAACATTTTTTCATTTCTTTTGTTATTTTGAATAAGGATTAAATAGAAAAATAACCTCTAATGAAACTGCCTCACCTTAAATTCGGTCGTCGTTTATCAATCTCTGACCAAATCTACAATTTTTTTGCAACGATGACCGGACTCACAATTTTCAACTGGGAGTTCATCAAACAGGCGTTCTTGCCGCCGTATGAAATAGGCGAAGTCAAAAAGCACATGGATGAACTCGGCGTAAAAACTTTTGGAATTGTGAGTATAACCGGTTTCATAATTGGACTTGTGCTTGCAATGCAGAGCCAGCCGGTTATGCAAAGATTTGGCGCAGGCGATTTTCTACCCGGCATGGTTGCATTAACAGTTGTCCGCGAACTTGGACCGGTAATAACAGCTTTAATTTTTGCCGGACGTGTAAGCTCCGGCATCGGCGCAGAACTCGGTTCTATGCGCGTAACGGAACAGATCGACGCGATGGAAGTTTCGGCGGTTAATCCATTTAAGTACCTTGTAGTTACTCGCGTGCTCGCAACAACACTGATTCTCCCGGTACTCACAATTTATGTCATCATCATTGCTATTTTAGGCGGGTATCTGGCAATCGTAATTTCCGAACCAATGAGCTGGCAATATTATTTAAGCTCTGTCCTTAACTCTGTTGAGTTTGGAGATTTTATTCCCGGTGTTGCAAAAACTTTTGTGTTTGGATACATAGTTGGTCTTGTAGGCGCATACAAGGGTTACACTACCGAAGGAGGAACCGAAGGCGTGGGTCGCGCGTCAACTACCTCAGTGGTTCTTTCTTCACTCTTAATTTTAATTTTTGACACGGTTCTTGTAAAAATAACTTTATGGTTATGGCCGACACTAGGATAGTAGAAGTAAAAAATCTTACAAAAAGATTTGAAGAACACGTCGTCCTCGACAACGTTTCACTCGTCGTTGAGCGCGCCGAAAATCTTGTCGTATTCGGAAGAAGCGGACAAGGCAAGAGCGTTCTGCTAAAATGCATAATCGGGTTAATGGCGCCGGATCATGGGGATATTTTTATCAAGGGCACGAATGTTCTGAAACTTTCAATTGCCAAATTAAATGAGATAAGAAAAAATATCGGATTCCTCTTTCAAGGTTCGGCTTTGTATGATTCAATGACGGTGCGCGAGAACTTAACTTTTCCGTTGAAGCGCCACTTTCCTGAAATGCCGCAAAAAGAAATTGATGATAAGGTGAAGCATACGCTCGAATTGGTTTCGCTGGAAGACGCCATTGATAAAATGCCTTCGGAGCTTTCCGGCGGAATGAAAAAAAGAATCGGGCTGGCGCGCTCCATCATACCTGAGCCGGAATTAATGCTCTATGATGAGCCGACAACCGGGCTCGATCCGATAACGACAAAAGAAATAAGCGAACTAATTCTTAATTTGCAGAAGAAATTGAACATGACTTCGATTGCGGTAACGCATGATTTGATGTGCGCTGAAATCATTGCCGACCGCGCGATTTTTCTTAAAGATGCAAAGGTTGCTTACGAAGGCAACATAAAAGAACTGACCGATTCGAAAGATCCTTTCTTGAAAAACTTCTTCGGTCATGAATTAATAAAAGCTTAGCGGAGTTTGAAATGTTAAAACAACTTGAAGGTGCCAGACTCGGAATTTTTATTTTCTTTGGAACAATCTTGCTGATCATTTCGATCTTCCTTCTCGGCAACAAAGAAAAATTATTCACAAGAACGATTGAGATCAAAGCTTACTTCAATCAGATTGAAGGATTGAAGAGCGGCGCTCCTGTTCGATTAAGCGGCTACGATATCGGAAGCGTGAGTTCGATCTCATTAGCCAGCGACACTTCTGCAAAAGTTGAAGTGACGATGAGGATCGACAGCGAGCTAAAACATTTCATCCGTCTGGATAGCTTTGCCTCGGTTGAAACCGAAGGATTGGTTGGAAAGAAAATTGTTTCGATCACACCGGGCTCTCAAGGCTCTGCGGAAATTACCGACGGCGGAATCATTCCTTCCAAGTCCCCGGTGAACATTGCAAAAATAATTGAAGAAACAGAATCCGTAATGGGTTACATGAAGGACCTAACGAAAGATTTTTCAGAAATTTTTGCGAAGGTAAACAAAGGTGAGGGCTCCCTCGGTAAACTTGTTAACGATGATAAATTATATAACTCTGCTGTTAACATTACTCAAAGCGCAGACAAAAGTTTGAAAACAATTACCGCACGTTTGGATGAGATTTCAAATATCATCATCAGCACAAGCGGAACAGTAAAATCTATTTTGACCGACGTTGATAAAACCGTTATAGATGTTCGCGGAATTATCAACAAGATAGATAACGGTGAAGGTGCACTCGGGAAGTTGATCGGCGACAAAAATATGGGCGACTCGATCAAAACGATCATCACCAACTTAACCAGAACATCTGACGAAGCGCACATTGCAGTTTCACGGCTTGCAGAAAATATGGAGGCGCTCAAACACAATTGGTTGTTCAAAGGTTACTTTGAGCAGCGCGGTTATTGGGATACTCCGGTGTATGAGCAAAATATTGATACGAAACTGAACGAGTTAAAAAAACAGAATGAACTTCTTGATGCCAAAATGAAAGAACTGAAAGCTCTGGGAACTAAGCTTAACTCGAAGTAGAATCCAGGGGATAGAAAAACAGTTTCGAGAACTAAATTCAAATTTATCCCAAATTTTTCATTAGAAAAATTTGCCCTTCGGGCCGACAAGCAGTAACTAAAATTAGCTAAATAATTTATCAGTGATAAGAGCTTATAATTACAGTCACTAAATTCTTACACTGCTTGTCGGGGTTAACCCCGATAGTAAAATGTTGAATAACAACATTTTACGTATCGGCCTTCGGCAAAAAATTCATTTCTAATGAATTTTTTGGGTTTATTTTTTTAATTCTTCAACACGTTTTTTTACAACACTCCAAACTTGATCGACGGTGATCGCTTCCATTGCTTGTCTTTCCTGCTCATCAGTGTAAGTCTCTCTAACTAATGGCGATTTAATTGTTCGATGAATCTCCCCGTACGGCGACCAATCAAGCGGATCAGTTGAACCGAGCAATGCAACTGTTGGCGTCTGAACTGCAACGGCAACATTCATTGGACCGGTACAGTTTGTAATACACATAAAAGAATTTTGAATCAGTGCTGCAAGATGACCGACGGTTTTTGTTTCGGAAGCCAAAAATATTTTCCCTTCGCTTCCCTCTGCAACAGATTTAGCCCACTCGTACTCGCCGTTTCCCCACGTTACTATTACGTTTACTCCGAGTTCATCAACGAGCTTGTGAGCAATTACTTTATATCGTTCCGGCAGCCATGCACGCACAGGCTTTGATGCGCCCGGATGAATGCAGACCGTGTTATTCTTGCTCAAACCGTTACCGCTAAAAAATTCCTCTGCAAACTTCTTTTGGCTTTCTGAAATAAATATGAACGGAGTTTCATCATTCACTTTTACTTCAACTGCTTTTACTATATCAAGATTACGGTGAATCTCGTGGTATCTTCCGACCGGATGCGGGATGCGGATATTGTAAAGCTGCATCAATCCATGCGGACCAGATCGGA
>JAJYMU010000152.1 GCA_021786655.1 Bacteroidota bacterium | reverse complement strand
CTAAGTCTGTTAAGTAAAGTGTAAGAACGATAAAGAATCCGTAATAAGCGGCTCGTTCGCAGAGTTCCATAAAATTTGCAAGCCAAAATTCTTTCGGGAATTTCCAGCCGATTTTTTGTTGAGTGGTTTCAGTCATAATTTTTCCGCAGATTAAATTTGACGCAAGTTAGAAAAAAACATTTTCAGTTGCCTTCAAAACGGAAGCCAAAAATTTCTGAAAGAATTTCCTTCGATTCGAAGATTTGAACAAAAAAATTATATAGATTCCTCGTTGGAAAATCAGTGCCACATTATTAATGCTGTTAAAAACGGAGATTGAAAATGAGAATCTTTTCCAAACGCGAGTTAAACGAATACTCTTTATCATTGACTTATGACGATGTCAGTCTAATACCGACAGAAATTTCGCGAGTTAAAACGAGAAGCGAAGTTAATATCAAATCCAAATTTCTTGGAATCGATCTTGCCGTTCCTGTTGTATCCAGTCCAATGGATACCGTTACCGGAATTGCTATGGCAAAAGAATTGTCCAACTCAGGTTGTCTTGGAATTGTGAACAGGTTCGATTCATCGCTGACCGAATTGTTTTCTAACGGAAATGTTGTGGAAGGAGTTCAGGCAGTTTCAGTGAGTTTGACTGCTGAAGATTCGTTGTTGGAAAAAATTGCTTCGAATAATTTGATCGTTTGTATTGACACGGCTAATGCAAACAATGCGCACGTGCTGAACAAATGCGAAGAGATCAAAAAGAAATACGAGGTGAAAGTAATTGTCGGAAATATTGCGCACGGCGGAACATTGCAACAACTTGTTGATGCCGGTGCAGATGCAGTGCGAATCGGAATCGGCGGCGGAAGCGTTTGCACAACTTCAATTCAAACCGGAATTGGAATCGGGCAAGTCTCCTCTTTAATAGATTGCTACTTCACACGCGAAGATCAGAAATTGAAAATTGAATTGATTGCCGACGGCGGTATTAAAAGTGCCGGCGATGTAACGAAAGCCCTTTCTGCCGGCGCTGATGCCGTGATGCTTGGAAGAATGTTGGCAGGAACAAAAGAAACCCCTGGCGAAGTAATAAAATATGCCGATCAGCTTTGGAAAAAATATCGCGGTTCAGCATCGTTCGGTGTTAAGATGAAAGGGGAATTTATCGAAGGCGAAGAAACGATGGTACCATATAAGGGTTCGGTTAAAAGTGTTGTCAACGCAATAAGCGACGGATTGAAAAGCGCAATGAGTTACTTGAATTGTGAATCATTGGGAGAGCTGAAACAAAAAGACAAATTTGCGGTGTTGAGTACCAGTTCTTATTTGGAGAGACTGCCGAGAAAATAATTTTCTCGGCATGGTCCGTCAAATTTTGGCTCGCTTTAATCGCAGTGAATTACTTACAACTGAAACCGAACTGAGCGACATAGCCAGCGCGCCAATCATAGGATTCAGCATTCCTAGTGCTGCAAGCGGAATTCCGATTGTGTTATAAATAAATGCCCAGAATAAATTTTGTTTGATTGTTCTAATCGTATGTTTTGAAAGGTTCACGGCTTTTGCAACCGAACGTAAATTTCCTTGCACTAAAGTTATTTGGGCAGTTTCAATTGCAACATCGGTGCCGGTACCAATTGCAATTCCGACATCGGCTTGTGCAAGCGCCGGTGAATCGTTTATTCCGTCGCCAACCATTGCAACAACGTTTCCTTTTGATTGATACTCTTTTACTACGTTTGCTTTTTCATCCGGCAAAACTTCCGACTTGAATTCCGTTATACCAACCTTTTGCGCAATAATCTCCGCGATCTTAGAATTGTCACCAGTCAGCATAACCGTTTTGATTCCGAGTCGATTCAATTCTTGAACTGCTTCGGTTGAAGTATTCTTTAATTTGTCTTCGATAGCGAAAAGACCAACTAAATTGCCTTCAACACCAACGCAGATAACTGTGCTGCCGTTGTTTGTTAACTCTCTAAATAATTTTTCCATTGAGTCGGTTTTAATCGAATATTCTTTCATTAGGTCAAATCTGCCGATCACAACAGTTTTACCGTTGACAATGCCTGTAAGTCCGAAGCCGCTCAAGCTTTGAAACAAATCCGGCTGCATCAAAGAAATATTTTTTGATTTTGCTTTTTCTAAAATTGCCGCAGCAAGCGGATGTTCCGATTTTGATTCGAGCGAAGCAGCCAATTGAATTAGATTATCTTCCGCAATATTATTTGTTTTGATCTCAGACACCGCCGGTTTGCCTTCGGTGATTGTCCCGGTTTTATCGAAAATGACGGTGGAGATTTTTTGTGCGAGTTCCAAACTTTCTCCATTTCGAATTAGAATTCCGTTCGAAGCGCCAAGTCCCGTTCCTACAATTATTGCTGTCGGCGTTGCAAGACCAAGCGCGCACGGACACGCGATAATTAATACGGCAACAAAATTAATTAACGCTGTGGTGAATACGTTTTGCTGCCCAACGAATAACCATACAATAAATGTAATGAACGCGATTCCAATCACCACAGGGACGAATATCCCGGCAATTTTATCGACGAGTTTTTGAATCGGCGGTTTGGTTGCCTGCGCTTGTTCAACCAAGCGAATAATTTGCCCAAGAACAGAATTATCTCCGACTTCAGTTACTCTGAAATTAAAAGTGCCGTTTTTGTTGATCGTTCCTCCGATGATTTTTGAGTCAACAATTTTTTCCACCGGTATGCTTTCGCCAGTGATCATTGATTCATCAACAGCAGAATTTCCCCAAACGATTACTCCGTCAGCCGGAATTTTTTCGCCCGGCTTAATTACAACAACGTGATCTTTTCTCAATTCCGAAATGCTGATTTCTTTTTCCGCATTGTTGATTAACACTCTAGCCGTCTTTGGTTTGAGCTCCATCAACTTTTTTATTGCCGAATTAGTTTTTCGTTTCGCCTGATGTTCTAGCAATTTGCCCATCAGAATCAAAGTTATTATCACACCGACTGTTTCGAAGTACACATGTGGAAATTCGCCGTGCATCGAAATTGAGTCGGGGAAGAGAGTCGCAATTGTGCTGTATCCGTAAGCGGCGCCGGTTCCTATTGCAACCAACGAATTCATCTCGGCAGAAAAATGTTTTAAGTTGGTCCAAAATACTTTGTAGAATCTTTTACCGCTGATAAAAACAATCGGCGTTGTAAGTATCAATAGAATCTTGTGAGTGTAGTCAATTGTAAATGGCCATAAGTTCTTAAAAAATTCGAATTCGTAAAGCATACTTACCAAAAAAATAGGTACCGTAAACACAACAGCTAGAATAAAATCCTTTTTTAACAAATCGAAGTATTCATCTTTTTGATTATCGGTTGAATTAATTCCGGATTTTTCAGATTTCTGATTTGCGATTGCATCAATATCCAACTTGTAACCGTAATCTTGAACTGCATTTGCAATCGCATCAAGTTCGGTGAAATCTTTATCAGTCTCGAACGTTACGTGGTCGGTTGCAAGATTCACACTAACGTTTTTAACTCCGTCGAATTTGCTAATTACCTTTTCGACCCGTGTTACACAGCTGGCGCATGTCATTCCCTCAACGGGAATATTATAACTTTTCATCGCTCACTTCTTCAATTTGATAGCCTGCTTCAATAATTGCGCTGTCAACCATTTTAGAATCTACCTTCGATTCGTCGTACTTTACTTTTGCAGAGCCGATTTCAACGTCAAAAGATTCCAGTCCAACTTTTGATAATTCTTTCTTTACAGCCATAACGCAGTGCATGCAAGTCATGCCTTTGATTTTATAATTCTTTGCTGTCATAACTTCTCCATGTTTATTTGTTAATCAAAATTAAATATGCGAATCTTAAAGTGCGTTACAATTTCATGAAATAATGTTACACAATTTTATGATGCAGAAGGGAAGGGGAATGAGTTAGCCGACTTTGTCGAGAGATTTGCGCATGTTATTCGTAAGGTTCTTGAATTGACTAGCCGAAAATCCAGTCACTTTGTGAAATTGATTGGATAAATGCTGCACACTGCTGTAACCAAGTTTATATGCAATCTCGCTTAATGTAAGTTCACCGTATTTAAGCAGCTCTTTAGCGCGTTCAATTTTTTGAAGAATAATATATTGCTCTATTGTGATACTTTCTTGTGAAGAGAATAAATTGCTTAGGTAGTGATACTCGAATCCAAGTTCTTTTTCGAGTAAGGTTGAAAACTTAACGTTTTCGCTAAGAAGATTTTCTTTTTCATAAATCGTTTTGATGATAAAGCTCTTAATTTTCTCTATCACTTTTACTTTCTTGTCTTCAATCAACTCGAAACCGTTTCTTTCCAATGCTTCTTTGATTGTCGTCATAGGTAGTTTGTTCAATGGCAGCACAGTTTCTACTTCACCCAAAGAGATATTTCGCACGTTTACTTTTAATTTGGTTAACTCATCTTTAACAACTTTAATGCATCGGTTGCATACCATATTCTTTATGTAAAGAATATTTCCGGTATTCCTGGTGTTTTCAGAACGGATCACTTGGCGTGTTTATCCTTTCGATCCTTTACACTTAAAACATGAAAACCATTTTCATCCTGTTCTTCATATTTACTGATGATATCCTCATCAAGTGACTTTAATGATTCACCTGTTTTTTGTGTGGGTTGTAATTTTTCTTTTGATTCGGTTTTTTTGTTCTTAACCGGCGTCAGCTCTTTGATTATTTGCAATCTCTTCGAATGATCGGTTCTACCAGATTTTGTTTTTTTAGAGGTTGATCTCACTTTAGCCGATTCTTTTCTAGGATTTTCTTTTTGTCTAGAACCTTCTTTCGCAACAACTTTTTTCATTACCGGTTGGGATAAAAGCTCTTCGTTGTTTAGAACTTTCCTAATTGACGGAACCACAACTGGTGATATATTTCTTTGTTCGTTATTTGGAGCAGGTTGATCCAGAGTTCCATCCTTGAGTTTATTGCGGAAAGAAATATAAGATATGATTAGTGTCGCAATTGCTAGAACTGCCACAATCTTTAGAATTGTATATATAAGCGGTATTAATTCCATAATTTAAAATAGGAAATAATCGCCTTCACAACAATTATGCGGAAACTTGTTTCGGTCGAAATTAGATTACTGTGCCTGACGAAGAAGAGTTGTATCCATCAGAACAAAATCCGATTCAGTATTATTGTCATAATAACTGAATAGATTAGCTTCAACCATTTTGTCTCGTTCGTAGCTCTGATGATTTGACTCGCTATGCAACTCCGATGTTTTTCTAAACGAATTAGACTCATTCATTATTTCAAGACGGGTTGCTCTCAAACTGGTCCTTTCATTATGTCTGTGTGGTCGGCTTTCTTCATTCTTGTTGAAGGAATCTTTTCGATTGGTCGATTGGGTGTAAGAAAGACTGTTTTTTCTGACCTTTCTCTCGTTCATAATTACTTGGTCATTGTATTTAGGTCTATTGTTGTAGTGCGAATGTGCCGGAAGCGGATTCACATTCAATTTAGGACCGCTCAAAGCAATAGGTCTTGAAATGTTCAGGTTATTTGTCATTCCGATTCTTTCGGAAGGTAGATTTTTTCTGTTCCTTGACCTCATCTTAAAAGACAAGTATGAAATTATGATCACAGAAAAAAGCAGTACTGAAAAGATGATTAAACTTGTATAGATGATTGGTACGAGTGTCATTTCAATTCCTTTGATTTCATGGCTTTATAAATACAAACCTTATACCACACCAAAACACGTAATTTTTCTTGAATTGCAACTTTTTTGTTCAGCATATCCACCCGATTTGTATGAAAGTGAGACAGCAAAAGAAAGATGAGACCGGTTTGACTTTTTGAAATGTTAATACGCTGTTTTTTTTGTTTTTATTATAGTTTTTAATAACTTTACCCCCGCTAAATTCCGTAACTTACTTAAATATTTGAGGTTAGGATGACGAAGGCCGATATAGTCGAAAAAATAGCCATTGGAACCGGACTGACTAAACTGGAGACCGAAGCTATTGTTGAAGGATTCTTGACAACGGTAATTCATGCGCTACGAGATGGCAGGGGTATCGAAATTCGTGGGTTTGGAAGCTATCGTGTAAAAAAGAAAAAGGCTCGTTATGCAAGAAACCCAAGAACTGGCGAGAAGGTTTATGTTGGCGAACATTATGTCCCTGTATTTAAGTTTTCAAAAGATTTCAAAGATGCTGTCGATTCAGGTATGAAAGAAAATAATTCCAGTGAAAAACAAGAGAACACGGTAACTGAATGAACGAAGTAAAGTGTAATATTTGTGGGGAAATGAATTTAACAGACGCTACTTTTTGTGCAAGTTGCGGCGCCCCATTGATCTCTGCAAATCAGCAAGATGCTACTGAAAACGCAGTTGAGCAGAAGAAAGATCATAGTGCTAAATCAAAACCCTCTGAGAAGAAGCAAAAACAAAAAAACGCTAAACAAAAGGATGTTAAGGCAAAACCAAAAGAAGTTTCTAGAACT
>JAJYMU010000387.1 GCA_021786655.1 Bacteroidota bacterium | reverse complement strand
ATATCAATGGGACACCAGCACACTTTACGGCACACAAGGTATGACCACTAAAGATAATTTTCCGCTGTTGAAGAAAATTGGAATTGCATACAAATTTACCGAGCCAAAACTTATCGCTGCGCTCGAGTTCGAAAACAGCAACGGCGGCACAAACATTTTACGCGGCGGTGTCGAATACAACATTCACGAAAATTTATTTCTGAGGGCAGGAATTGATAGGCTGAATCTTAGTAATTTTAACTACCCGGTTCGCCCGTCGTTCGGATTTTCATATTTCTATCCGCTGAATTCCGTGAAGATCGGGATTGATTATGCGTTTGTGATCGAACCTTATTCTTCAAGCGATCAGCACATTGTTGGCGTTAACGTAAACTTTTAAAGAATTTTTCATGAAAAAAATATTTGTCATTTTCTTTTTTACATCGCTCGGCTTGTTTGCTCAATCAGTAGGTAACGGCGGTGTGGCATTTCTAAAATTCGGCTTCGGTGCTAGAAATATTGCAATGAGCGACTTGGGTGTTGTCTCGGCGAACGATCTTTCTGCTTTGAATTACAATCCATCACTCCTCGCGCTGAACAATAAAACGCAATTGTCGTTTACTCATAATTCGCTTTTCCAAGATTTAAGTTCGGAAATGTTCGGCGGAAGTTTTAGAGCGCTCGGTTTGCCGGTAGCTATCGGCGTTAACACAACCACAGTTTCGAATATTGAAGTACGGCTTAAACCCGGCGATCCGATCTCAACATTCAGTGTGCATTACTTTGCAACGAGCATATCTTCGGCATTTCAAGTCACGGATAATATATTTGCCGGCGCAACATTCAAATACGTTTACGAAAATATTTTTTCCGATGACGCTACCGGATACGGTTTCGATTTTGGCTTGACATATCAAAAACTGATCGATGGACTTACGCTCGGCGCATCGTTACGAAATATTGGCTCGATGAATCAACTGAGAACCGAATCGACGAAACTGCCAACCGACTTGCGATTGGGCGGCGCGTATAGTTTCTCGGTCAATGAATACAACTTGGATTTTACCGCATTAGCCGGATTTCAAAAATATACTTTGCAGAACGACTCTCATATTCATTTTGGCGGTGAAGCTGTTTATCAAAAAATGTTTGCGCTACGTCTCGGATACGCAAGCGGTTACGATTCAAAAAATATTTCTACCGGATTTGGTGTTCTATGGCACGGCATCAATCTCGATTATGCTTACGTTCCGGTCAAATACGGTTTGGGTGATTCGCACATAATTACTTTTACTTACACTTTCGATTGACATTGCAGACAATTCAAAATTACTTCGGCTTATTCAATTCGCACTTAGAACCAAAATTCTTATTTTTGTCAAGTTTGTTAAATCTTTTACCGGCATAATATGGAAGTGATCAAGTACACGGATGAATGGAAAGAGAAGTGGGATAAATTCGTCCTCCAGTCGAACAACGGAACAATGTTTCATCTTCAAAAATTTTTTGATTATCACACATCGGGTAAATTCAAGTTTGATCATTTGATGTTTGTTCACAAAGGTGAAATAGCTGCTCTACTTCCCGGCAGATTAACGAACGGATATTTTGAATCACCGGTTGGCGCGAGCTACGGTTCCATCGTTACCAAAGACATTACATTTGCAGAGTCGATGGAATTTGTTTCGCTCCTTCTTGATTACGGAAGGAAGAACGGAATTAAAGAGTTCGAACTAACCCCAGCTCCGATGATTTACGAAACCTTTCAAAATCAGAATCTCGATTTCGCGATGTTGTGGCAAGGGTTTTCATTCAAGCTGCATTACATTTCCAGCGCGATTAAACTTGATAAGAATAGAGACATCATCGAAAGATTTTCGCCGACGATTCGCCGTAATGTTAGAAAGACGCTAAAGACTCCCGAGATTCGTGTCGAGATCAACGAACGGTACGACGAGTTTTATCCGATCTTGCTTGAAAATAAATCTCGTCATGATGTAAAGCCAACTCACAGTTACGAAGATTTACTGCGGCTGAAAGAATTGATGCCGGAGAATCTAAAATTATTCATGGTTTACTTTGGCGACAAACCTATCGGCGGCTCGCTAATGTTTTTCACGAACAAAAATGTTGCACTCTGTTTTTACAACATGCTGCTTTACGATTACACCGAGTATAAACCGATTCAGCGCGTGATGTACGAAGTTGTGAAGTATTCAACGGAAAACGGATACGGCTATGTTGACATCGGTGTCTCGCAAGACACGAAAGCGGAGAACCCAATGACGCCGAGCATGAGCTTGATCGAGTTCAAAGAAAAATTTGATGCGAAGACTATAATGCGAAATACTTTCTACATAAAACTTTAATTGCCGAGATGCGATGAACGCGCAGAAAAAAGTTTGCATAGCATTTCTCGGCAACGCACTTCACGATTCCAGAATTACAAATCTCAAAAACTCGCTTAAGAATGATAACTGTTCGGTTTCCGTAATTTCTTTTGATTGGTTTATTACGTCTCAAGATTACCGTGACGATGAAGTGGCGGTATTCAACCTCACCAAAGGCAGTTTCAGCTTGATCTTCTATTTGCAGTTTGCATTCGTTTTACTTTATGAATTGCTGAAGTGTCGCGCGGATATTTATTTTGCAGAAGACTTATATACACTTCCCTTTGTTACCATAATTGCAAAAATTAGACGGGCTAAAGTTTTTTATAACAGCCGCGAACTATATTCTTGTCTGGGTGGGTTGCGCAATCGTCCACAACTTCAGGCCCTCATCACCGCAATCGAGAAAGTTTTCATCAAAAAAGTTGATCTTGTTTTAACGACCGGCGAAATGGATTCCGCATTCTTGGAAAAGCTGTATGGAATTCAAAACACTTTGTTGATCAGAAATATTCCACTGTACCACACACCAACTTCGAAAATTGATTTTAGACAAAAGCACAATCTTCCGAGCGAAATGAAAATTTTGATTTACCAGGGTGTTATGTTAGAGGGGAGAGGGATAGTCCCGGTATTAAATGCACTGACGAAACTTCCGAACGCGGCGCTGATCATACTTGGAGATGGACAACAGAAAATTAATTTCCAAAAGTTAGCCGAAGAGTTAAAAGTTGCCGATCGCGTTTACTTTGAAGGAACGATCAGTCAAAAAGAATTGATCAATTACACCGCCGGTGGAGATATCGGTTTGTCGCTGATTGAAAATATCAGCGTTAGCTACTATCACGCGTTGCCGAATAAAATGTTTGAATACATTATGGCCGGACTGCCGGTGCTGGTTAGTGATTTACCTCAGATGAAAAAAATTATCGAGACTTATCAAGTTGGTGAATGTATCAAAATTGAAAATGAAGATATAATTGTGACGACACTGAATGATTGGATAGATAATCCGGGCAAGCTTGAGACATACCGGGTTAATTGCGCTAAAGCAGCCGAAGAGCTCAACTGGCAAAAAGAATATGAACGCGCGCGTGTTAGATTGTTAGAGACTTGATGAGATGAGTAGACAAAAGAGAATATTAATTGTCCGACCGGATAGGATTGGCGATGTAGTTTTGTCAACTCCACTCCCGCGTGAAATCAAAAAAACATTCCCGGATAGTTTTGTTGCGGTCTTAGTCCGTAAGTACACGCAAGATATTTATGTGAACAATCCGAATGTGGATAAGATTCTTCTGATTGACGATTACGATGACGGTTCGCTCAAATCTTTTTTTAGGAAAGTTAGAGAAATCAGAGGATATGGTTTTACGCATTCGTTAACACTGCTTCCAACGGAACGTTTGAACTACCTGATGTTCTTTTCCGGAATTCTGTATCGCGTTGGAGTGAGTCACAAGTTTTATCAATTTATCACGTTCACACATTATGTCAGTCGAAGAAAATACATACCGTTGAGGCATGAAGCCGATTACTGTATGGACCTTGCTAGAAAGATTGGAGTCCGGACGAATAATCTTGATACCGAAATTTTCTTGTCCGCCGAAGAAAAGAAAAAGGTTTCGCAAGTTAGAAGGGAACTGCTTGGTGGAAAAAAATATTTGATTGG
Organism: Bacteroidota bacterium; assembly: GCA_021786655.1. Classification (GTDB taxonomy): domain Bacteria; phylum Bacteroidota; class Ignavibacteria; order Ignavibacteriales; family Melioribacteraceae; genus Fen-1258. Next base: position 2,443 of record JAJYMU010000387.1, on the reverse strand, counting down.
TGTTCATGCAAGCAGCGGAAACTCTGCGCCAAATTGGGAAGCAGATGAGTACAAAAAACTCATCCAAGAATTATCTGCTGCCGGTGATTTTTCAGTCGTTGTTACGGACAATAAAATCCCTTCTGAGCTTGAAGGAATACCGAGTGTTTCTTATCCCAACATCGGTAAATCGCTTAGAGATTCTATCATCAATTTTGCTGCGTTGGATTTATTAATTTCCTCCAGTACAGGTCCAATGCATATTGCCGCTGCATTGAAAGTAAAAACACTTTCCATGTTTTGTCCGCTCACCGCGTGTTCTCCAAAGCTTTGGGGACCGCTCGGCAACGAAAGCAAAATTGTTCTTCCATCAGAAAATTACTGCCAAACAGTTTGTCCAGGCGATCCAAAGAAATGCAGCTTTGCCGGAGAGGGCGGAATTGATTCAAATAGAATTTTAGAAGAGCTGAAATTATTTTTATATTTGCATCCGCCTACCGGTAGGTAGGCGCAAAATTTTGCCAGGCTCTGATCGGCAAGTTTATACCCAACCCCGCCAGGTCCGGAAGGAAGCAACGGTCAGTATGTAACTTGGGTGATTAAGGGCTTGGCATTTTATTTTTCGTAGAGCGATTAGACTAATCGCTCTATAATTTGCGGTAATGCTCCAATATCAATTTTGCTTTTGCCTCCCCTACAACTTCAGCAAGTTTTGCTTCGTCTGCTTTTTTGATCTCGTCCAAACTGAATTTACCTAAAAGTTTTTGCGCAACTTTTTCGCCGATTCCTTTTATCTCAAGAAGTTCGCTTGTGAAAGTTCTTTTGCTTCTGCGCTCTCGGTGAAAAGTTATTGCGAAACGGTGAGCTTCGTCACGGACATGCTGAATTAATTTCAAACTAGATGAAGTTTTCGGAATCGATTGTGCTTCCGACTCACCCGGCAGAAAAACTTCTTCCAATCGTTTTGCGAGACCGATAATTTCGTAACCTTTCAATCCGAGCGATTCCAATGAATCAATCGCACTTGAAAGCTGCCCTTTGCCGCCGTCAACCATAATTAAATCGGGCACTGGTTGATTTTCTTCTATCACTCTTTTGTAACGGCGAGAAATTATTTCGCGCATGCTTGCAAAATCATCGGGACCCTCGACCGTCTTGATGATGAACTTGCGGTACAAACTTTTCTTCGGTTTGCCATCAACAAAAACTACCATGCTTGCAACCGCATCTGTGCCTTGCAGATTGCTGTTGTCGAAGCATTCAATGATTCTCGGAAGTTTCTTCAAACGCAGATCTCTTTGAAGCGCGGACAAGACATACGGAACATTGCCTTCCTTTTTCATCTTTTGAAGTTGGATCTCTTTCAGCTGAAGAATCGCGTTTTGTTTACACATCATCAAAAGTGATTTCGCTTCGCTTTGCCGCTGCGGAAAAAAGAACTTGCACTTTTTGATTGCACGTGTATTCAACCATTCCAATAGCGATTCAGCTTCCTCCGGCTCCGTTTCCAAAACGATTTCTTGCGGCACCTCAACAAATTCCGCATAATAAAATTTTATGATTGAAGCATAGATTTGCGTCTGCTCTTCGTTCTCTTCGGCGCTCAAATTCAATTGTCTCTTGCCAACAAGTTTCCCGGAGCGGATATTCAACACCGTGGCGGAAACATCTTTACCTTCGTAAGCAGCGCTGATTATATCTCGGTCTTCGAGATCGGTGGAGACAACTTTTTGCTTTGAAGAATAAATCTGTAATTGATTAATCCTGTCGCGCAGTTCGGCGGCTTTTTCAAATTCAAATTTTGCCGAGGCGCTTTGCATCTGCATTTTAAGTTCGTCAAGTAATTCGTCTGTCTTTCCTCGTAAAACTTTGATGACTTGATTTACCATGCCGTTATAATGAGCTTGTGTAACCAATCCTTCGCAAGGTCCCTCACATTTTTTAATGTGGTAATCCAAACACACTTTGAATTTCTTTTTCTCAATAGCTTCTTCGGTTATGTCCAGCTTGCAGCTTCGGATTTTGAAAATCTTGTTCAACATCCGAAGAGAAGATTTCATGTTCTTTACTTCGGTATACGGACCAAAATATTTTGATCCATCTTTGATAACGTTTCGTGTTGGAAAAATCTGTGGGAAAAGCTCATTTGTAATTCGTATGTAGGGAAAGGTTTTATCATCTTTTAAATTTATGTTGTAACGCGGTTTCAGATCTTTGATAAGATTGTTTTCGAGAACAAGCGCCTCAATCTCGCTATCGGTTATGATGAGTTGTAAATCTGCAACCTTGGAAACGAGTGCGGCAGTCTTCGGCGATTCGATATTTTTCTGAAAATATGAACGCACACGATTGCGCAGGTTCTTTGCTTTCCCGACATAAATGACTTTCCCTTTTTCATTCTGAAATTGGTAGATGCCCGGCAAAGGCGGAAGGTTATTAAGTTTATCTTCAAGCTGCGTGTTCA
>JAJYMU010000175.1 GCA_021786655.1 Bacteroidota bacterium | reverse complement strand
TCTTACTTTGCCAGAATTATGTTCGTGTAATCTCTTTTCTAAATTTCCCGTCGAACCAAAATAAAAAGAGTTATCCTTAAGGCTTTTCAAAATGTATGCAAAGTACATGCGGAGAGAGTGGGATTCGAACCCACGGTACCCTTGCGAGTACACTACCTTTCCAGGGTAGCCAATTCAACCACTCTTGCACCTCTCCATCTGGAAAATTATGCGCAAATATATTAATAAATGTGAATACAGAGAAACTTGAAAGCAATTAGAATCAAATTTTTTTTTATTTTTAACGTATTGATTTTGGAAAGGTGGCAGAGTGGTTGTCATCGCAAAGCGAGATCCCGCTATGCGGGAAATGCGGCGGTTTTATGTTGTATACAGTATACATCCTAAAGAGTATGGTAAGAGATCGATTCTATATATGCCATACTGCTGACCTTGATAAAAGATTGAAAGAACATAATGCTGGCAGAACAAAATCTACAAAAGCTTATGTACCTTGGAAGGTTATTTACACTGAGAATTATGAAACAAAGTCTCAAGCAGTCAGAAGGGAATTTGAAATTAAGTCTTACAAAAGCGGTATAAAATTTTATTCGTTAGTATCATAGGGAAAGGTGGCAGAGCGGTTGAATGCGGCAGTCTCGAAAACTGTTGTACCGGTTACGGTATCGGGGGTTCGAATCCCCCCCTTTCCGCCATTATGAAATCGGCATTTATATAAGCACATTTTTTGTGTTGAGTAAATTATCTTAAGTCGAAAAGTTCAATTCAAAATAACCGATTGCAAAAACGAATCGACACTGATCAATGAGTTTGGGGAATACACTTCTTGTTACCGGCAGAAAAGAATGGCGGCATTGGCTCAAGAAAAATTACAATAAAGAAAAAGAAATTTGGCTGATCTATCCCAGCAAGCGTTCTAAGAAAAAGCGAATTGAATATAACGACGCTGTTGAAGAAGCGCTATGTTTTGGTTGGATTGACAGCAATGTGAAAAAAAATGATGCGCTCTCACACGCGCAGCGTTTTACACCGCGCAAACCAAAAAGCAAATACTCGCAGGCAAATATTGAACGACTGAGGAAACTTTCCGAAGAAGGGAATCTTTTGCCGGAAGTTCATTCTGCTGTCGAAAAAATAATTTCCCAAAGATTTGTCTTCCCTAAAAACATTTTAGATATGATCAAATCGAATCCAACTGCATGGAAAAACTACAAGAAGTTTTCGGAACCTTATAAGCGAATTCGCATTGCTTTTATTGAAGGTGCACGAAAGCGGCCATCTGAATTTGAAAAACGGCTTTCATATTTCATTAGAATGACCGAGCAAAATAAAATGTTCGGCTTCGGCGGAATAAATATCTATTACTGATATGCTTTCTGATCATCACAAACGAATTTATTTTTCATGTAAACTTTCAATTAGTTGAACTGACAATAATTCATAGATGATTTTTCTACGATAGACAGATATTTTTTTAAGTGCGAATATCTATATTCGAGCCGACCTCTTGTTTAATCTCAAATCAAATCTCAATCTCATTCTGACACAAAATATGTGATTTTTGATCACAGCATGCTGCGTTTTTGCTCTGAAATCTAAGCAATTCATGGCACTATGGTTGTTTTTACCACACCATGATAGAAACTCAGAGGAGGAGTAAAGTGATTCATAATTACCGAGTACTTAGCCAAATGATTATGATTTTATCTTTTATAATCATTAGTTCTTCGTTAACCTTTTCACAAACCAAAGGACCTAAAAAGGTAACCGATCATACCAGCATAGCGCAAATTACAGCACGCGGCGACGGGCTGGGCATTAAATTTACAATTCCAACAACAGGCCAGCCCGACACTTATTTTGCCGGTACATTGTTAGGAACTCTCAATTCCCAATCAAAGAAATTTTACTGTATTGATATTGGCCATCATTTGATTTTTAACGATAACTATTGGGATGAAGGGAACACACCTGCGGAAATCACTTACATACTGAACAATTATTTCCCTTACAACACTTCTAACTATCCGGGAAAACTTTCCGACATTAACAAAGAAGCAGCGGCAATTCAATTTGCCATTTGGCATTTTAGCGACAATGCGGATCCAAGCACGATTCAGAGCAATGACGCAGTTAAGAACAGAGCGAATGAAATAATTGCAGATGCAATTGCAAACAGCGGAAATGTTATTCCTCTTGAAACGCTAATTATAATTCCTACGTCACAGTCCTTCGTACAGGGGACTCCTGCTACGTTTGATGTTTACGCTCTCGATCTTAACGGCAATCCGATACCGAACTTGAATATTACTTTAACAACAACACTCGGCACTTTGAGCATGACAAGCGGTGCGACAGATTCAAATGGAAAGCTTGGACCGATTACACTTACTTATTCAAGTACCGGCACAGCAACAATCAATGCTCAAGCTCAAGTAATGATTCCGCAAGGAACAAAATATTATAATGTTGCCGCTCCAAACGACAAACAGAAATTAGTACTTGCAACACCGGCTTCAGATTTGAAAGAAGTCAACGCGACCGTTACGTGGTACACAAAACCAAGCGGCTGCGATCTAAATGGATTTACTACTTTTACACAAGGCGGATGGGGCAGTCCTTCAAACAGTGCACCGGGAAAAATAAGAGATCAATATTTCAATACAGTATTCCCGATCGGTTTGGTTATTGGAAATGCAAGCGGGAACTATCATTTAACATTAACTAGTGCATCGGCAGTTAAAGATTATTTGCCAGACGGCGGAACAGCGGCTGCATATACCCAAAACTATTCAAACCCAACCAGTCATATAAATGTTCTTTCCGGACAGTTGGCAGCATTGAAATTAAATGTTGCATTCAGCGCTGCGGGAGTACTTGGTTCGAACACAACAAAATTAGGCGATCTTGTAATCGCATCCGGACCATTTTATGGAAAGACAGTTAGCCAGATGTTGGCACTTGCTGAAATTGCAATTGGCGGCGGTTCATTAAACGGTTATACATTCAGTCAGTTTAACGATGCTGCGACAGCAGTAAATGAAAATTTTGACAACGGTACAGTTGATAAAGGTTATTTAACTTGCAACGTTCCGCCATGCGAAAACACTATTGGCGATTTTATATGGCACGATAAGAATCATAATGGAATTCATGATGCAGGCGAACTCGGCATACCTGGTGTAAAGGTTGAATTAATGCAAGGCGCCACAGTTGTTGCAACTGCAACCACAGATGTAAACGGAAAATACTCTTTCGCGAACTTATCAAACGGCGGTTACACAGTAAGAATAGCTGCATCGAACTTTGATGTTGGTGGTGCGTTGTACAGCAACGGTCAAACAAAATGGTATGCTTCGCCGAACAACAGCGGTTCAAAAAATACAACTCTTGCTTGCGGCGACGATTTGACACTTGATTTCGGCTACTACAAAACATGTGTCAGCTTAACCAAAACCGCTGATAAGCAATCCTATAACAAGGGCGACATCATTACATATACATTCGTTGTAGAAAATTGCGGTGATATTCAGCTGCACGGCGGAGTAGATATATTTGACGCTATGCTGAATCCAAATGGAAATCATTTAATAAAACATATCGATGTTCTCGATCCTGGTGCTTCTGCTACATTTACGATGACTTATCAGACTGCTGCTAACGATTGCGGACAAATCACTAACACTGCAAGAGCAGAAGGTCATCCTTCCAATGGATCTGCAACAGTTGTTGATGAAAGCAGCGTAACTGTCACAGTTGTGTGTGTTGAAGAAAAGGCTGACCTTAAGATTGAGAAGACAGTTGACAATGCAAATCCGAATTGCGGTGATAACGTAACATTCACAATCAAAGCAACAAACCTTGGTCCTAGCGATTCGCACAATGTTACTGTAACTGATTTGTTGCCGAACGGTTTAGATTTTGTTTCAGCTACACCATCACAAGGAACCTATGATATTACAACCGGCGTCTGGACAATAGGTAACTTAGCTAACGGCGCATTTGTAACCTTAGCAATTACCGTAAAAGTTGATTGTGGACAGGTTAACAACTCCGGTTTTGATTTTGGTGTGGCGAAAGATTACAACTTATTTGTACTTGAAGACGCAACTCAGCCTTCTTCTGATACACAAGGAAAAGTTGCAGTTGGTCACAATGCATCATTTTCAAACTACAGTATCGGTGATCAACTTCCGGCTAACAGCGGCGACGTTCTGATTGTTGGTAATGATTTAACCTTCACAAGCGGTGCGGTCTATAATGGTAACGTTGTTTACGGACATGCTACAAACTTACCGCAGCCAGGTGTCAGTATCAGCGGCGGAACTTTGAGGAAAGATAATGTAATCGACTTCGCTGCAGCTAAAGCATACTTGGAAGGATTATCAACCACGCTCTCAACTCACACTGTTAACGGAACAACAACATTCCAATACGGCGGATTGACATTAAACGGAACCGATCCTTACTTGAACGTATTCAAAGTAAACGGATCAGATCTTTCAATAGCGAATAATTTCACAATTGATGTTCCGAACGGCTCGGCGGTTCTCGTTAACATTGATGGTACAACCGTTAGCTGGACCGGCGGTCATACTGTAAACGGAACAGCGATCAATAACGTACTTTATAATTTCTATCAAGCAACTTCTCTTACAATTCAAGGAATAGATATAAGAGGATCAATCTTAGCGCCATTCGCAGCAGTTAATTTTGTAAGCGGCGTTCAGAACGGTCAAATGATTTGCAAATCACTAACCGGAATGGGTCAGTTCAACTATCAAATGTTCGACGGTAACATTCCATTTGATTTGAAGATTACAAACGTTGCATCCGTAACTTCTTCTTCGGCTCCTGATCCGGATGCAAACAACAACAGTGCAAGTGCAACAATTACTGTTGTCGGCACCAATGGCGGCGGAAACAATGGTAACGGTGGAAGTGGAAATGGCAACGGTGGTAATGGAAACTGGCAGTCGGTAGGTTCATTTGGTAACGGTGCCATTGTTTATACTTTGATCTACGACGGCAGCACGATTTACGCCGGAACGTGGGGCGGTAAGATTTTCAAATCAACAGACGGCGGAACAAACTGGACATTGATTAACGTCGGTATGAACGCATCGTTCATCTGGTCGCTGAATGTTAACGGTGGTTACCTCTTTGCAGCAACAGAAAAAGGTGTATTCAAATTTGACGGCTCAAGCTGGACATTAACAAGTCTCTCTGGAAAAGATGTTCATGCGCTCTCATCTAAGAGCGGCATTCTTTACGCCGGAACTTGGGGATTCGGAGTATTCATGTCTTCAGATAACGGTTCAACATGGACTGCAATCAATGATGGGTTCAACGGATTCTTAACAGTACAGGCATTGACTGTAAATGGCAACGGCGATTTATTTGCCGGAACCATCGGCGGCGGAATCTTTAAACTTGCTCATGGAACAACAACGTGGACAAAAGTCGCTTACCAGAATGTTTGGTCGCTTGGTGCAACATCAACCGCAATCTTTGCCGGAACAATCGGTGACGGACTCTACAGATCACTCGATGGCGGCGCAACATGGACAAAAGTAAGCTCGCTCAGCATTACGTTTGTCTATTCAATCTCTGTTGATGCAAGCAACAAAATTTATGTAAGCTCAATTACAAGCGGAGTTCAGGTTTCTTCCGATAACGGCAACACATGGAACGATCTCGGCTTGAGTTACGCTGGGGTTAGCTCGGTAGTTGCTAATCCTAATTCCAACAATGTATTCGTTGGAACAAAATCGGGCAGTATTTACAAATCTGGCGACGGCAATACCGCAACATCGGTTAACGGAACGAATACAATACCGACAGAATTTAATCTTGCTCAGAACTATCCGAATCCATTCAACCCGGCTACAACAATTCAGTTTGCTGTACCGGTTAGTGGAAGATATTCGCTGAAAGTTTACAACGTACTCGGTCAAGAAGTAGCTAATTTGATCGATGGTGAAATTAGCGCTGGCATTCACAACGTAAACTTTAACGCAAGCAGTTTTGCTTCCGGAATGTACATCTACAGATTCAGTGGCAACAACGTTAACATCTCTAAGAAGATGATTTTGATAAAGTAATTTGATTCCTCCCAAGAAGAGGCAAGCGAAATAAAATGAGTTTGCCTCTTCTGCCAATACGCAAGAGTTTGCAGAGGGGCCCGGTAACGGGCTCTTTTGCTTTTAAAGATCGGGATTTTTTCCTAGCGCATTCAACTTTGCGAAAAGAAATTATACAATCGTAAGCATTTTGCACTAAACATATTTTTTAATATTCTTGTATGAATCTTATTCTTGAAGTGGAAAATGTAACGCGGTACAATTTGGTTGTTACTACTCATAAACTACTGAGGAGCCGATGAGACGTATTTCTTTCTTTTTGATTTTTCTTTTCAGCGTCAGTCTGTTTGCGCAAAACCAACTTTCTTCAGATGAACTTTTCGTGAAAGCTAGAGACGCAGCATTCAACCAGAAGAAT
>JAJYMU010000211.1:760-6506 GCA_021786655.1 Bacteroidota bacterium | reverse complement strand
ATGAACGGTATTCAACTCGTCGAAGCGATACACAAAAAGGAATCTAATCGTTCAATTCCGATTGTTGTAATTTCCGCAAAGCTCAGCGAAGAAATAACCAAGAAGTATATGAAACTTGGAATAGATAAAATTGTGTTGAAACCAGTTGATCAGGAACAACTTGCAAGTGTAGTGCGTGAGTGTTTATACTGAGCATCAAGAATAAAAGTTTTAGTGGGGAAACCAAAAATGAGTTCGGAAGGTAATTTAATTATTAAGAAATGGTTCGCATTATATACCAAACCGCAACAAGAATTCAAAGCCGCATTTCAGTTGGAAGGCAAAGAGATTGAATACTATCTCCCGACAATTACTCACGTCAAACAATGGAGCGACCGTAAGAAAAAAATTGAAGAGCCGCTTTTTAGAGGATATGTTTTTATTCATGCTATAGAAAAGGAAAGATTAATTTCGCTTCAACAATCTTCAATTGTTAAGACAATAGGTTTTAACGGCAAACCGTCGTGTATTCCGGATTGGGAAATCGAAAATTTGAAAAAGCTGCTCGAAAAATCTCCCGACGTTTTTGTAAGCCATCAAATTGAACTTGGAACAAAGGTAAGAATTATTGACGGACCATTTAAGGATGTCGTTGGTACTGTGTGCAAACGTCAGGAAGAAAAATGGTTTTGCGTCTCAATAGACTTACTCCGCCAGACTGTGATGGTTCGGTTGACTGAAGAAAACATCGTACAAATTTTAGAAAACTAGTCTTTTCCCCTCATATTTATTTTTATTAAATTGAAACAGAATTAAGTATCCCACAATTAATATATGCTCAAACAAAAAGAATTGATTGATTTTTCAATCGGCGATGAAATCACACTTTTCCTTATCGTCAGTAAGTTCGAAATAAAAACTTCCAAGACCGGTTCAAGTTATTTGAATCTTGAGCTTAGAGACAAATCCGCTGTTCTACCGGCAAAAGTTTGGGATCGTATTGATAATATTAAGGATGCCGTTAGAGAAGGAACAATTGTAAAAATTGCCGGGAAGATAGAAGAGTTTAACGGCGCACCGCAAATTAAGATTGATAAAATCCGCGCGGCAAAAGATAACGACGATGTTCGTCCGGATGATTTTTTGCCAAGGTCCAAACGTCCGCTCGATGTTATGGCCAATGAATTAAACCAGGTTGCCGATTCGATAACGAACATGTACCTAAATAAACTTATCAAGTCAATCTTGACCGGTGAAAGTCTGGAAAAATTTTGCCGCACGCCGGCGGGTAAGGCGTGGCATCATGCTTACGTTCACGGATTGCTTGAACACACATTGGAGATTGTTAAGATCTGTGATTTGATGTGCACGTTCCATCCAGAAATTAATCGTGATCTTTTGGTTAGCGGCGCCCTGCTGCATGACTTCGGAAAAACGGAAGAGCTTACGTACGATTCCGTATTCGATTATTCCGACAAAGGAAAACTTATCGGACACATCATGATAGGCGCGTTTGAAGTTGAAAAAGCGGCATCGGCAATCCCGGACTTTCCGGACAATTTGAAAAATCAACTCGTTCACCTTATCTTAAGTCACCAAGGCAAATTGGAATTTGGTTCACCGGTAGAACCGAAAACGTTGGAAGCAATTGTTTTATATCAAGCAGATGAACTTAGCGCAAAGACAAATGCATACAGAAGTGCGATAGAAGCAGACAAAAATAAAGGCGGCAGTTGGACAAGATTTTTACCTCTCGCTAATACCGCATTATATATATCAAACGAAGAATCAAAAAAAACAACTAATTAAAAATTAACTGAGGAACGGTAACATGAAAAAACAAAACGGCATAGTACTGATTCTATTCCTCGCTTTGTCATTCGCATCAGTAAAAATATTTGCGCAATCGATTGATCAGATGATCAACGAAGTTGAAGATTACTACAAACAATTCAATAATGAGAAAGCTCTTGAAGTTCTGAAGAAAGCGGAAAAGATAGATCCAAATAATTTTGAAGTTCTGTGGCGCATTTCACGTACGTACGTAGACATTGCCGACAAAATGCCGAAAAAAACTAGTGCTGAAGAAGATGCTCAGCTTGCAACATATAATAAAGCACTTGAATATGCTGACAAAGCTGTTAAAGTAAAGCCGGATCAATCTGTTGGTTTCTTGAGGCGCGCAATTGCTAACGGAAAGATTGCTCTCTTCAAAGGAGTCTTTTCTGTTGCAGGAGTTGTAAACAGTGTAAGGGCTGATGTAGAAAAAGCAATTCAGCTCGGCAACGGCGGAAATTTTATTCAGGGCGTTGCTCATTATGTTCTGGCAAGGACACATGCCAAGACAAGTGAGAAATGGAAACCGGCTCGCTCAATTCTCGGATTAGGCTGGGCAGATAATGATATCGCATTGCAAGAATATAAGAAGGCGATAGAAATTTATCCCGGCTATATGATGTTTTACGTTGACTACGCGCATTCATTGATTCGCGAAGACGATTACAAAACCGCGCGCGAAATGTTAAACATAGCTTTGACTTGTCAATTCCAGCACCAAGACGATGTAAACCGTCTCGCCGAAGCAAAGAAAATGTTGAACGATATAAAGAACGAATAACTAATTTGTCATTCTGATCCCGATGCCGCGAGATTTTTCATGGCATCGGGAGAAGAATCTCTAAGTCTTAATGTTTTAGACTCTTCACTTCGTTCAGAGTGATACACTTAATTTCATTATGCAATTCAAATCAGAATTTCTACAAAAACTTTCTTCCGCAAAAAAGATTGTTTTCTTTACGGGCGCCGGGATTTCCGCTGAGAGCGGCATTTCAACATTCCGGGGCAAAGACGGTATTTGGAATAAGATGAAACCGGAAGAACTTGCGAACTTTGACGCATTCATGCGCAACCCGGATCTGGTTTGGGAATGGTATCAACATAGAAGAGATATTGTTCACAAAGCGCAACCAAATGCCGGACATATTGCAATTGCGGAACTCGAAAAATATTTTGATGTAACCGTGGTAACACAAAACATAGACAATCTTCACCGTCGAGCCGGATCAAAGAAAATTTTTGAGCTCCACGGAAACATAGAAAGAAATTATTGCGTTGAATGCCACACTTTCTATAACTTGCCCGATATTGAGTTAACGCACAGCGCGCCTAAATGCAAAAATTGCGGCGGACTCGTTCGTCCCGATGTTGTTTGGTTCGGCGAGATGCTGCCCGAAGATCAATTCAGCGGAGGAGAAAAAGCAGCCGAATGGAGCGACATCTGTTTTGTCGTCGGAACATCTGCTGTTGTCTATCCGGCAGCGTATATTCCACTAGCGGCAAAACGTGCCGGATCCTACATTGTGGAAGTAAATATTGAGCCGACTGATTTAACTCAGTTTGCAGATTATTCTATCTTTGGAAAAGCGGGAGAAGTTCTGCCGAAAATCTTGAATGAGGTTAAGAGTTCTAAAATCCAATCTCCAGGGTAGTCAAGGCAGTTTTATGAAGTGGTCTTGGAGTTTCTTTTGGGATAACTGTGAATAAGTGTACGAAGGGCGGTATTGACCTTTTCAGATGATGAAAATACCTTTGCTACATCTTCGTCAATTTGAACAACAATTTGTTTTTCTGTTTTTGCAAACCTATTAGGTTTTGATTTGCTATAATCGAAATTATATTCGCTCAACATTTCGGATACTTTTGACTCAGAACCTCGTTTTGTTTTCTTCATAATCTTTCTTCTCTTTCTTTGTAGCTATTCTTGCACTTATGATTCTCACTCTATTTCGTTTTTTTTCCACAAAAACAACGAGTAATAACTTATTAAACTGTGAGTGGCCGATTATGATCTCTCTGAATTCCCGTACAGAATGAATTTCATCATCAAATATTTTGGCTAATGGATCATAAAAAACAGTCTTTGCTTCATTGAAAGTAATTCTGTGCTTTCGAAAATTTATCTTATCCTTTGCAATATCCCATTCAAAGATCAGTTCCATTGCCCTCACTCAGCACTCATAAATTTAATCAATTATCCCAAATAAGTGAAAACTAAATACATGTTTCTTCTTCAGCGTATGTGTTTTCAGTTTCAAAAACTTTTACTTTCAAGGCGCTAACATTCTCCGGGAGTTTTGCAGACTTGATTTTGTCAAGAAGATAAAGACAAATGTTTTCGGCAGTGGTTTCGAAATCTACGACAACATATCGCGAGTTTAATGTTTGCAAAGCGTGCATAAGTTCTTTGTCACTGCTGAAGACCATGAATGAATGGTCCATTTCATCTATCAGAGGCTCGATAATTTTTTTTACGTCGTAATAATCCAGCACCATTCCATTCTTGTCAGGTTCGCCGGTTAACTCAACCATACACTTATACGAATGGCCGTGAAGGTTTTTACATTTCCCTTTATGAAAAGTTAAACGATGACCCATCTCCCAGGTAAATTCTTTTGCAATTTTCATTAAACACCTTTTGCGGTTGGTTCCCAAATAAATTTATGCATCTGCAATTGGAATCTAACTTTCAAATTGTCTTCCAACATCCATTCTACAAGTTTTGCCGGTTCAAGCGCTCCAAAGACAACAGAGAAAAGAATGTTACACTTTTTTTCTAATTCATATTTTTTTAGAATGTCTTTTGTCCAATCGTAATCTTCGCGCGTTCCGATTACAAATTTGATTTCGTCCGTTGGTTTGATAAAGTCTAGATTCTCGTAAAGATTCTTTTTCATCATTTTGCTTGATGGACATTTCAAATCAAGAATAATCATTACACGTTTATCAATATTCTTGATAGGCAAACTTCCGCCGGTTTCAAGCATCACATCAAAACCTTCATCGCATAATCGTTTCATCAACTCTATCGATTCATCCTGGAACAGCGGTTCTCCGCCGGTAATCTCAACCAATTTGCAGTCATACTTTTTTACTTCCGCAACAATTTCCTCGACCGACAAATCCTTGCCGTCGTAGAATGCGTATTCCGTATCGCAATATGAACAGCGCAAATTGCAATAAGTTAACCGCACAAAAACACACGGCAGCCCGGCTTTTGAGCTCTCACCTTGTATTGATCGATATATTTCGTTTATTTTCAACATAAAACTTCATTTCAAAGTGGCGCAAAGATAACAACGAACCGGTAGATAAAAAAGTTGCGGGATTTTTTTCGCCGTCACCTTTAAGTTTGATTCGAATACCGTTTAATACTATATTTGTCCACAATTTTAAACAAAATAAGGTTTCATTAATGGCGCACCACAAATCAGCACAAAAAAGAGTAAGATCGACCAAGAGAAGACAGGAAAGAAATAAAACTGCATTATCAAAAGTTAAAACGCTCGTTAAGAAAGTTCAAAGCTCGGAAGACGCTGAAAAAGCTCAGGTATATTTGAAAGAAGCAGTTGCATTCCTTGACAAAACCGCGGCCAAAGGAAGAATTCACAAAAACAAAGCTGCCAGAAATAAGTCTGCTCTTACAAAGCACGTCAACAAGTTAGCTGCGAAGAAATAATTTTTAAGAATTTCTTTTTATGAAGGCAGCTTTTGTACGGCTGCCTTTTTCATTTTACAATTCTCTAATTCCTTCTTTTCCTTCAACTTCAGGCAAATAGTATTTCACTTTGAAGGAATCGGACTTTTCGCCGGCAGGTTTTGATACTTTTTTTCTGATCAGCACCGAGTGCTCGATGAAAATGTTGTTCTCGATTTGCGAACCAAATATGTAACTCAAACCTTTTATTGTAATGTTAGAACCGATTGTGGT
>JAJYMU010000211.1:0-750 GCA_021786655.1 Bacteroidota bacterium | reverse complement strand
ATATGTAACTCAATCCTTTTATTGTAACGTTCGCACCTATTGTGGTCGGGCATTGATCGCTCCCGGTAATTTTAACGCCGGATTCAATTTTGGAATTGTCACCAAGAAATACGTTCCCCTTAATTATATCTCCCCAAAAAATTTCCACGTTGTCTCCGATCTCGACTTTCTGGCCGTAGAAGCATGAAATTTGCGCATTCTCTTTTACCACAACATTTTTTCCGAAACGGACGTCTCCTTCCAAAAAAACATTTTTCATTAATGTCAGGTTGTGATTCAACTGCACACCTTTCCCAATGTAAACTCCTTTCCCAACATTAATATCAAGCGGCACACCATGTTTATCCATTTCAATAATTTCATCCATCACACTTTCTTCAATAAAGAAATCTTCGGGATCGTCAATCATAATGATGTCTTTCAGTTTTTCGTAAGCAAGTTTACGCGCAATAGCATCCATCTCTCTAAGAACTGATTTGTTGTTGAAGCCCATCAAAACATATTGCTCTTTTGGGGTGACTGCCTCTACAGTGCAACCGTTTTGATTGAAAAGATTAATCAAGTCGGTCAAATAAATTTCGTTCTGAACATTATTGCTCTGAATTTTTTGTATAAGTTCGGTCAGCGGTTTGAACTTGAAAGCATAAACACCCGAATTAAATTCACGGTTGAGCAGAAGTTCGTTGCGTGTAAATTTATAATCTTTCTTCTTATACTTCACTTTGTAAGGCTTTTTCGAATCGAGATTCA
>JAJYMU010000333.1 GCA_021786655.1 Bacteroidota bacterium | reverse complement strand
TTCCGATTTTCACGGTCGGTTAAGTTTTGATATCCGCTTTGGCTTATTTTATCCAAAATTCTGTCGATCTCTTCCTGTGAAACCGAATCATCTTTTTTCGAGTTGTCGTTGATATCGTAAAATTTGGCGTCTTCAACATCATCTTTCTTAACGGTTTTCCGAAATGTCCGACCGAATTTGCCGGAAGAAAAAACGTCTTTTGGTTTTTTGAACGAATTTAAGATTCTTCTTCCACTGAATTCACCACGGCGGTCGAGAAGAATAAATAAAAATCCGGTTAAAGCTCCACCCGCATGAGCCATATGCGCTATCACGCTTTGGTTACCGACCGACATGAATTCGAAGATCACCATAATAGTGATTAAGTATTTCGCTTTAATCGGTATCAAGAAATAGAGAAATATGTAACGGTCGGGGAAGAACATTGCGAAAGCGATCATTACGCCAAAGACAGCGCCGGAAGCACCGATAGTTGGAGCTAATTCTTGTGATAAAAGCGGCGGAATTAATGTTTGTGCAATTCCTGCACCTAGACCGCACGCGAGGTAGAAAAGCAAAAACTTTCTTGAACCCATCACGTTTTCAATTTCCATTCCGAACATCCAAAGCACAAACATATTGAACAAGATATGAGTAAAGCTTCCGTGCATAAACTGGTAGGTGAACAACTGCCAGATTTGAAAATTGTATTTCTCGCCAAGAGGATTGAGAGCAAAAAAATAGTCCATCCACCTGTCACCCGGAATGCCATTTATGAGGATGTTCCCAAAAATCATTTGGATGAAAAAGACCACCACATTTGCTATTATCAAATTCTTCAGCACCGGCGGAAAAAAACTAAATCCGCCGTATCCGGACGGTTTATAATAATCTCGTGAATCTAATCCCATTTACTTTCCATTCTTTATAATGTGAAGTTAACCTTTTTCGCTTAATAACACCATTGCTCAAAGTAAGAGTAAGATTATGATTAAGAGCCTGCCTCGCCTGCAGGCGGGCAAAAGTTATAAATTGTTCTACAACGGATTACAACATTAAGTTCTTGCCCGCTTCGACGAGCGTCCGCCCCGTCATAATCCTGATCTTGCTCATAATCTTGCTCTTAATATTACTCTGCTCTTACTCATCTTCGTTGAGAGCAGCAACGCCCGGCAAAACTTTTCCTTCTAAGAATTCCAAAGAAGCTCCGCCGCCGGTTGAAACGTGACTTACCTTATCATCGAGTCCGGCTTTCTTTATAGCCGCGGCAGAGTCTCCACCGCCGATTATCGTTACTGCGCCTTGCGCGGTTGCTTGCGCTAACGCAGATGCAATCTCATCGGTTCCTTTTGCAAAATTGTCGAACTCAAACACACCCATAGGACCATTCCAGATAATTGTTTTGCTGGAAAGGACTACTTCTTTGAATTCATCAATTGTATTGGGCCCAATATCCAATCCCATTTTGTCAGAAGGAATTTTATCCGCCTCAACAACAGTAGAAGGAGAATCGTTCTTGAATTCCGGCGCCACAACGTTATCTTGCGGCAGCATCACTTTTGCTTTTGAAGTCTTGAATTTGAGCAGCATTTGTTTCGCTAGATCAATTTTTTCTTCTTCAAGAAGCGACGAACCGATTTCATATCCCATAGCTTTGTAAAATGTATAAGCCATTCCTCCGCCGATTAATAAATTATCAACCTTCGGCAAAAGGTTTTCGATGACATCGATCTTACCGGAAATTTTTGAACCGCCCAAAATTGCTGTAAACGGACGCACGGGATTTGCAACAGCCTCGCCGAGGTACTGCAATTCTTTCTGCATCAAATAACCCGCAGCGCAAACTTTAATATATTTTGTAACGCCTTCGGTTGATGCGTGCGCTCTATGCGCGCTTCCGAATGCATCGTTGATATAAACATCGCCAAGTTCAGCAAGCTGCTGCGCAAATGCCGGATCGTTTTTTTCTTCTTCGGAATGAAATCTTAAATTTTCAAGAAGAACAACTTCGCCGTCCTTAAGCGAATTGACAATTGCTTTAACTTGATCACCAACACAATCCGGTGCAAACTTAACATCTTGATCAAGCAACTCGCCTAATCTAATTGCGGCCGGCTTTAGACTGTACTTAGGATTGGGTGCGCCTTTCGGTCTGCCGAGGTGACTCATCAAAATACAACGACCGCCATCGTTCATAATTTTCTTTATAGTCGGAAGCGCCGCAGTAATTCTGATATCGTCTGTAATTTTCAATTTCTCGTCGAGCGGAACGTTAAAATCCACTCGGACTAAAACTCTCTTCCCCTTCAAACTAACTTTGTCAATGCTGAGTTTACTCATTTAAATTCCTCCGATAAACTTTTAACTAAAAAAAAGACGCCCCGCCGTCGGCGGCGCGTCTTGGCAGCAACTATCAAATAAATTACTTAACCATTTTCAATAAAAGATCAACGACGCGGTTTGAGTATCCCCACTCGTTATCGTACCAGGAAACAACTTTGAAGAATCTCTTTTCGCCCTTCAAGTTGTTCTGCACAGTTGCAAGCGAATCGTAAATGGAAGATCTCTCATCATGAATAAAATCCGTTGAAACTACTTCTTCGTTGCTATAACCTAAAATTCCTTTGAGATAGCTTTCGGATGCTTTTTTCATCAAGCTGTCGATCTCTTCAATAGAAGTATCTCTTGTCGCACGGAATGTTAAATCGACAACGGAAACGTCTGCGGTAGGAACGCGGAAAGACATTCCGGTAAGTTTACCTTTGGTTTGCGGGAGAACTTCTCCAACAGCTTTTGCCGCGCCTGTTGTAGAAGGAATAATATTTATTGCTGCGGCACGTCCGCCTCTCCAATCTTTTTTGGAAGGTCCGTCAACTGTTTTTTGTGTTGCGGTGTAAGAGTGAATTGTTGTTATTAAACCGGTTTCAATCCCGATTCCTTCTTTCAATAAAACATAAACCACAGGAGCCAAACAATTAGTTGTACAAGATGCATTGGAAACGATTGTGTGTTTCGCCGAATCGTATTCATTATCATTCACACCCATCACAAGAGTTTTTACATCGCCTTTGCCAGGAGCGGAAATTAAAACTTTCTTTGCGCCAGCAGCGATATGACCTTTTGCTTTTTCAGAATCTGTAAACAAACCAGTTGATTCAATTACAACTTCAACTCCGAGTTCTTTCCAAGGTAATTGGGAAGGATCTTTTTGCGCCATAATGCATTTGATTTTATGACCGTTAACAACAAGAACGTCATCTAATTCTACCGAAGAGCTGCTCTTCTCGCTTCCTAATGTGCCTCTGAAATGACCATGAACTGAATCATACTTTAATTGATATGCGAAATACTTTGCATCAGTGCTGACATCAACGACAGCTACAACATCAACTTCTTTGCCCAGCAGACCCTTGTCTGCGATAACATTGATGATTTGTCGTCCAATTCTACCGAATCCATTTATACCAACTTTTACAGCCATTTAACTTTCCTCCGTTTCATATATTGATTGAAAAATCGGTTCCAAATATAGTTATTGAGAAATGAAGATTCAATTTGGGTAATTAAATTAAGATGAGCGATTGTCCATTTGACATGAAAAAATTATCTTTATTATGTCATTTGGATGATCTGTGAGAAAGTTTGTCAACTAACATTCGAGGAATTAAATGTCATCTTCCGAATTTTTATACTTTGTTCCGATATTTTCCGATCTGCCGAAAGAAGAGCTTGACAAAATTGAAAAGATCGGCACGCGCAAACAATACGAAAAGAACGAGGTAATTCTTGTCGAAGAAGAAGCCGGCAATGCTTTGTTTGTAATAGTTACGGGCAAAGTCAAAGTCGCACGCACAAGCAGCGACGACCGCGAAGTAATCCTTACTATTTTAACTGACAGTGATTTCTTCGGCGAGATGGCAATTCTAGACGGACTAACCCGCTCGGCGACAGTAACCGCTATTGAAAAATCCGAATTGTTTCTTATTCAACGAAATGATTTTTTGAATTTGCTCAGAAGTTATCCTGATGTTGCGATTGCACTGCTGCAAGAATTAACAAAAAGATTGCGCGCAGCAGACATGAAAATCAAAGCGCTCTCATTGAAAGACGCAGAAGGTAAAGTTGCAACAGTCATCCTTCAACTCGCGGATGAGATTGGTAAGATTAAACAAGGCAAAGTTGAAATCGAGAAAATCCCGATGCAGCAGGACCTAGCAAATATGGCTGGAACTTCGCGCGAAACTATCTCGCGTACTTTTCATTCATTTGCCAAAAAAGGTTTAATCGAAACTGAAGGATCAAAATTGAGAATTCTCGATTACGAAAAATTCAAAGAAATGTTTAGTTAAGTATGCCGGCAAAAATTGATTTACACACTCATACAAATTATTCCGATGGGGCGTATACACCTGCCCAACTAATCGATAAAGCAAACCAGCGCGGTCTCGAAATAATCAGTATAACCGATCATGACAGTGTCAATGGAATTAAAGAAGCCAAAGAGTACGCAAAGCAATTTGGTATTGAAGTAGTTCCCGGTTTGGAAATAAGCACCGACGTTGACGATAAAGAAGTTCACCTTCTCGCCTACTTTATCGACATTGATAATGAAGAACTTCAAAAGTATTTGAGTTTTTTTAGAGACGAACGCGTCCATCGCGCAGCCAGGATTGTAGAAAAGTTAAGGAAGCTTGGATTCAATTTTAAGATTGACGATGTACTGGATCGTGCAAACAACTCAGCAATCGGCAGACCGCACATTGCATACACAATGGTTGACCTCGGCTTCATAAAAAATTACAACGAAGCGTTTGAAAAATATATTGGCGATTACGGCCCGGCATTCGAAAGAAAAATCCATGTATCGGCACAAAGCGCTTTGAAATTAATTAACGATGCCGGCGGACTTTCGTTCATCGCTCATCCGGGTTTTATGAAAGAGTCCTTGCTTACGAATCTGATCAAAGCCGGGATCGACGGAATCGAATGCGTTCATCCAAGTCATAACGAAGGACAAGTGCAATTCTATAGAGGGATTGTAAATCAGTACTGTCTTTTGGAATCCGGCGGTTCGGATTTCCACGGCGGCAAAAAAATGGATGAACAAAATCTCGGTAAATATCTTCTTAGCGAGAATCATTTGGATGCGATGAAAAAGATGCTTCAAAAAAGCGTTAACAAAAGTTGATAATTCCCACTGACAATCCAACTTTGCCCTTTCACCCATCATTCAAAATCACTTTACTTATTTGGAGACGGGATACACTTTTCCAAGGCAGGGCATCGGGTCATAGCAAAAATTCTTTCGGAACATTTTTTTTGATTAGTAAAATATTCCAATAAATATTATTTTATTATTGGCTTTAAAATAAACTTCATCAATAGGGACCGACTAGCGGACAATATTTACTCTTTTTGTTCACACTTTAGAAGTTATATTTGATCAACATCTTTACAAAGAATCATCCCACTTATTTGAGGAACAAATGCGAACACTAAGAGTTCTTATTGCAGTATTTCTAGTTGCATCTCAAATCATCGCCCAATCAATCGGGCAATGGAAAATTTATTCCGACTTGAAAGATGTTAAAGCTGCGGTTACAGTTAATAATACTGTCTGGGCTGCAACGGGCGGCGGAGTATTCAGATTCAATCCGCCCGACAGCACATACACGACCTACACAAAAGCAGACGGGTTGAGCAGTCAGGGATTAAGCGCGATTGATGTCGATCCGTTAAACAGAATTTGGCTCGGCTCGAAAGAAGGTTTTATCAACATTGTCGATCCGACGGATAATTCGATTACGAAGATTATCGATATCTTCAATTCGAATAATACTCAGAAACAGATCAACGATATTTTTGTTAAAGGCGATACGGCGTTCGTATCGTTTGATTTCGGACTATCAATCATCAGCACAAAAACATTTTCATTTTACGATTCATTTCTGAAACTTGGTTCCTTTCCTGCACAGACAAGAGTGGTCAGCGCTTACAAGTCGTCTCTGGTTTATGCGGTAACCGATAACGGAGTTGCAGTTCAGAAACCGGGCGCAACAAATTTATCCGCACCGGAATCTTGGAACAATTATTCTTTCGGCTCAAATATAAATGTTCAGTCCGCTTCGCGGATTCTCGGGTTCAACGGACAAATTCTTTTGGCAACATCCAATGGAATTTTTAATTTTGCGAACAATTCATGGCAGCCGTTTATTCTCCAAGGAGTTATGATCAATGATATGACGGTTTCCGGCAACGTTCTTTATCTTGCCGGCACTCATGATCTATTTCAATATGCAAACGGAAACGTCAGCACTGTTTACTCAAACCAGAATTTAAGTTTTAGTTCGGTTGATGTATTGTCAGCTCAAACCATTTATGTTTCGTCAACCGGCGGTTTGATCGAGTTGAAAAACGGAACGTCTAGATTGATTTATCCGAACGGACCTTCAAGCAATTCGTTCGTAAATCTTTCCGTTGACCCATTGGGACAGCTATGGGTCGCAACCGGAAAGGACGTAACCGGCGTTGGCTTTTTTAAGTTCG
>JAJYMU010000278.1 GCA_021786655.1 Bacteroidota bacterium | reverse complement strand
ACTGACTAAATTTTGGAAGTACAATTTTTTGTTTCTTACATCGTTCTATCGTTTTGTTTAGATAGTCCTCGTTCTCAATTTCCCATGACCAGTTAGGCATAATTGTTCCCATTTTTTATTGTTATGAATTTTGAAATCGTAGGGAACGGTCTGTGACCGTTCCGTTTGTTAATTTCTTAATGTCAAAAAACTTTCGGATGGGTCACTCGCCTCGCTCAACAAGGCGGAGCGGGCAGACCCATCCCTACACATCCATTTATAATTCTAAGTTATCCGGCAATTCCTTTTCAATTTCCCACCTCAGCGGGTTCTGTTCGATGTATCGCCTTATTGCAAATAATTCTTTTTCATTCCGGATTATTCTATCATAAAACGACCGCTGCCAGTGGAACTTGTTCTCATTATTCAAAAGCGTATTTATTCTTTTCGATGAAAACGATTTGAACCCGCGCACTATTTCTGATAATCCATGATTTTTCTTGTTAGGACGAGTCACAGACTCGTCCCTACTTTCGTTGATAATAATAATTCCATGGACATGGTCGGGCATAATAACATAATAATCTAATTCACATTTAGAATAATGGTTGGGTAAATCCAGCCAGCAATCTTTTACAATTTTTCCGAACTGATTCAGCTTCATAGAGGTACCGACAACATTTCCAAACATCTTCCTTTTGCCTTGTGTGCAAATCGTAACAAAATAATAAGCTGAAATTGAGTAATCATACTCCTTTAATCTTGTGCGTTTTCTATTCGGAAGTTTATTCTTTTCTATCATAAGATCACTGTAGGGAACGGTCTGTGACCGTTCCTAGATTTCTAATTTTGGGAAGGGTCTAAGACCCTTCCCTACAATTAACTATATAAACTCAGCAAAACCTTTTCCGGTGTGAGCGGTGCTGAAAAATTTATTTTCAAATCCGGTTTGAAAGCACGCATCGCATTCAACAACGCAAAATAAGCGCCGATACCGTACATAAACGGCGGTTCGCCAACTGCTTTTGAATTTAACGGCCCGAATGGATTGGGAACGTTCTCAAGAAAATGAACTCTGATTTCTTTCGGCACAAAATGAACATCGGGGACCTTGTAAGTTGAAAGCGCATCGGTCAATAACTTGCCTTCATCGTTCCAAATCAATTCTTCCATCGTCATCCAGCCGATACCTTGAGCAATTCCGCCTTCCGTTTGTCCGAGATCCACCACCTTGTCAATCGATCCGCCAAAATCATGAACAACTTTTACCGAGTCGAATTGATATGTGCCGCGCAAACAATCCAACGTTACCTCAATAATTGCAGTGCCGTAAACATGATATGCGAAAGGTTTTCCTTTATTGGTTTTTGTGTCGAAGTAAATGTCCGGCGTTGAATGATGCGCTTGAGCCGTTATGCTGATTCTATTTCTGTACGCAGTCTGAATCAGTTGATCAAACGTAAGATCGGTCTTCTCGCCGTTATGATAAATAACTTCATCCTTAATTTCGATTTGTGAAGAAGCGCCGGCTTTCAATTCTTCCGCAGCAACGTGACGCAAACGTTCTGTTAAAATTTTGCACGCATTGATTATTGCAAAACCGTTTAGATCGGCTCCTTTACTGGCTGCTGTCGGCGATGTGTTGGAAATTCTCGAAGTGTTTGTCGAATCTATCTTGATTCTCTTCTCGCTGATTGAAAGCGACTTTGCCGCTATGATTCGCAGTTTGGCGTTCACACCTTGCCCCATTTCAACCGCGGCTGTGCTGATGGTTACGCTTCCGTCGGTATAAATATGAACAAGTGCAGATGCTTGATTAAGAAAAGTTGTTGTGAAAGAAATTCCGAAACAAACCGGCATAACAGCAACACCCTTCTTTACCAATTTATTCTCGGAATTAAATTCTTTTACCTTTCGGTAAATTTCATTTTTGCTGAACCGTGTCTCAATTTCATAAAAACATTTCTTTGCATGCGGCTGTACAACTTTTTGTCCGTACGGGAATTCATCTCCTTCAATCAACAAATTCTTTTTCTGAATTACGGAAGGATCAACACCCATAATTTGCGCTGCTTTGTAAATCGCTGATTCGATTACGAACATTCCTTGCGGTCCGCCGAATCCTCTAAACGCGGTAAACGGCGGAAGATTCGTTCGGCAGCTCAATGCGGTCGCTCGAACATTCGGTACGAAATAAGAATTCGTGCAATGGAAAAGTGTTCTATCCAAAATAGCCGGTGAAAGATCCGCTGCAGCACCAGCGTTTTGATAGAAAGTTGCCTGGTATGCTAAAATTTTTCCTTCCTTGTTCAAACCAACTTTGAAATCAGATGAGTACGGATGACGCTTGCCGGTTAATCGAATATCTTCTTGACGCGGCAGAATCAACTTAACGGCAACATTTAATTTGTACGCCGCAAGCGCAGCCATCACTGCCCACGGTGTGGCTTGATCTTCCTTTCCTCCGAAACCGCCGCCTAGGCGCGCAACATCGACTTCAACTTTATGCATTGGCAATGCAAGTACACGCGCAGCAGTTCGCTGAACTGCCGTCGGGCCTTGAGTCGCAGAAATAATTTTTATTCCACCGCCTTCAATTGGAATTGCAACGGAGCCTTGAGTCTCGAGATACAAATGCTCTTGTCCGCCGCTTTCTACGCTGTCTTCAACAATGTAATCGCAATTGCCCCATGCCTGGTCAACATTTCCGATTTCAAAAGTTCTCGGCGGAATGATCAGTTCGTTTTTCTTCGCGGCTTGTCTGGGATCAAAAGTTGCCGGTAGCTTTTTGAATTCACCTTTTATTTTCTTAACCGCATCGCGCGCATGTATCAGCGAATCCGCAACAACTACGGCAATGGGATGACCGATAAAATGAACAGTGTCTTCAGCAAAAAGATTTTCGTCCGGCACTATACCGCCGATTTGATTTTCACCGGGAATATCTTTTGCTGAAAAAATTCCTCTCACGCCTTCTGACTTGAGCGCACTAGAAAAATCTAGCTTTTGAATTTTTCCATGCGCGATCGGAGAATAATATACGTATCCGTACAACACTCCTTCGGGTAGGGTAACGTCGTCAATGAACAGCGACTCGCCGCGAACATGCCGTATGGAATCGATATTGCTCAAATCAATTTCTCTCGTTTGTATTTGGGATAGGCAGTTCAATCTGTTCCGGGAATAATTTTACAAAATGTGCGTAAATCAATTGACGCAGAAGCAGCCGTTTGTATTCCGCCGAACCACGCGCGTCGCTTATAGGCGAAATTTCCGTTTGGGCGATTGATGCAGCGGTAAGAACCGTTTCTGTATTAACGGATTTTGACTTCAAGAATTTGCATGTCTCTGCAAGATATAACGGAATTGGCGCAACACCTCCGGCTGAAATGCGAATAACAGAAATTCTTCTCTTCGCCAGTTCAAGATAAATGGATGAATTCACACTGGCTATGTCTAAAAAAGTACGTTTGGAAATCTTTTCAAAATTGAAAAAGAAATTTCTAGGAGGCACTTTGAAACTTACCGCTTCAATAATCTCATCCGGTTTCTTATTGAGAGTTTTGTAACCCTTGTAAAAATTCTTTAGAGCAACTTCCCGATTCTTTTTACCGTTTCTTAAATGTACCACAGCATCGAGCGCCAACAGAATGTTTACAGTGTCTGCTATCGGGGATGCGTTAACGATGTTGCCGCCAACGGTTGCGCGGTTTCGAATAGGCATTGAACCAAAAAGATTAAAATACTCATTCCAATGCGGAAAGATTTTTTGCAGCAGATTCGAATTTTTGATTTCTTCTATTGTGACAGCGCCGCCGATTCTTATTCTATTCTTAGTCTTAGCAATTCCTTTCAGCTTTGCATCGGCAGAAATAAAATCGGCATTTGAACGGACTAGCTCCTCCCATTTTTGAACATACAAATCCGTACCGCCGGAGATAACAACTTTTGATTTTGCTTTGGTCGGTATAGCCGGGATTTGTTTTAATCTTTTCGGAATATCTAGGAAATACTGAGGAACAAATTTATTTGTGATCAGTTTTTCAAGATGTGTTTTGGCTTGGGAGCCGTTACCCGAAAATGCGCCGTTAGCTTTTTCAAGAGCGCGTTTTATTCCGGCATACCCGGTGCACCGGCAGATATTTCCGCCAATAGAATCAACCGCTTTGTCAATCTCAAACTTATCATGATTCAAAAAATATCCAGTCATCGAAACAATAAAACCGGGAGTGCAAAAACCACACTGAGTACCGCCTTCGTCAACCATAGCTTCTTGAATCGGTGTTAAGACGGAATTGTTCACACCCTCAACTGTCACTATATGTTTGGCGTTTGCATCGCTGATCGGCATCAAGCAAGAATTAACAGACTTATACTTAACTCGATTGCCGGCTACTTCACCAACCAAAACCGTACATGCACCGCAGTCGCCTTCGCGGCAGCCTTCCTTTGTCGCGGTTAGTTTTTTTTCTTTACGGATAAAATCCAATAGTACCGTTGTAGGCAGTACACTCGTTTCAACGAGCTGATCATTCAGGATGAATTTGATCATTAACACTCTTATCGTTTCACTAAAACATTAAAACTATATTTGTACAGCAATCTATATTAAGTCGCAGCGACTTTAATTCTATTTCATCCAACAAAAAATTAATATTTTGTAGAACGGAAATCAAAGAAGAATTATGTTTAAAGAACTTGAACTCTGGAAGAAAAATCTGATTGGACTAAGCATAAGCCAATTTCTTTACCGCGCGGCTACACGAAGTTTATTGCCATACTTGCCGTTATTTATCAAGGAGCTGGGTAAAACCTCGTTCGGGGATACTGCAATTTGGTCGGGATGGATTTATTCATCGCCATTTATAATTTCTTTTTTTGTTACGCCGCTCTGGGGCAGTTACGGCGATAAATACGGAAGAAAGAGAATCGCTTTGTTTGCTGCGTTCGGTTTTGCTGCTGCACATTTTCTTATGGGAATGGCAAATTCGCTGCCGATGTTGTTGGTCTTCGCATCGCTGCAAGAAGCATTCGGCGGATTTTATCCAGCGTCAGTTTCATTAGTTGCGGCGAACACACCAAAAGAAAAAACTTCTTATGCATTGGGAATCTTGCAGTCATCAAGCGCAGCAGGCAATGTTGTCGGTCCGGTTTTCGGCGGACTGCTTGCATACTTTGTCGGTTACCAATCTGTTTTTTTTATCGTCGCGGCTCTAATGTCTCTCGGTGGTTTTGTTATCCTTTTCTATGTCGAAGAGAAAGAATTTGTAAAAGAAACTCATGAATACTTCACCTGGATCAAAAATCTAAAATATATTCGAATGAACAAATTTTTAATCTCGTCAGTCCTTTTTCTATTCATTTATTCCGTAGGAGTTACATTACTCAGACCGACGTTCGCGCTGTTCATTGATTCGCTGGCGCACTCAACACATAATTCATCTGCAATCGCAGGAATTTTCTTTACGGTCTTTGGCGCAACGGCAGCGATTTCTTCTGCATGGTTAGGTAAGATCACAAAAAAAATTGATGTGACGAATCTTATAGTTTCCATGTCCGTAATCACCGCAATTTGTTTTTTGCTGGTCCCGGTTTTCAATTCCCTTTTTACAGTTGCTGTTATTCTGGCTATCTGCGGTTTTGTAATTGGATTGATTTTGCCTTCCATCAACACTTTAATCAGCAACAACGTCCACGAAAACAGAAAAGCCGGTGTATTTGGAATCGGGTTCAGCGCTTCGACTTTGGGAAATCTTATCGGCGGAATCGCAGTCGGTTATTCGGTATCATTTCTCGGTCTGGAAATCCCTTTCATCTTTTCGGGAATGCTCTTCTTGACGATTCCTTTGATTCGAATTGTCCTTATTAAGAATAATTCAAAATGATACGCGGCTCACTCTTATACACCGTCAGCATTATCAATGCATTGCAGATGATTTTATTCGGTGAAGTTAAACGAATGTTTCCTTATATTTATTCGAAAGCATGCTGACGGTGTTAGATTTATATGCCTAATCGACAAAAATATTCTCCTCTCAACTTATCGTTTACCGGATTATCATTTGAGAATCACTCAAATAATATAAATAAGCAAGAGGCAGAAAATGAAAGTTCGATATTTATTTCTCGTTTCATTTTTCTTCATGGGCTTAAGTATTATAACGGCGCAGATCGATTATTCAAAACCGGAAGTTGTTGCTGAAAAATTTCTGGATCTTTATTTCAAAGGTGACTGGTTCAATGCTTGTAAACTTTACGGATTGTCAGATTGCGAAGACCAACTCTCTTATATGTTAAAGAGAATGATGACGGATGATAATTATGTTGATGAAGGGACTTGTACTTTTAAGATCGACAGTTGCGTTGTTGACCAAGCGAAGAACATTGGAAAATGTTACTTCACAAAAAATTGTTCTGGCGATACCGGTCCAAAGAAGAATCATATAGACTTGAAGAAAGTTGACAACAAATGGTTGGTGGAATACATATATAGGCGCGATAAATATTTGTGAACCCTTGCAAGATTATTTTGTTTTAATATATTGAACTGTAAAAATTCCTTCGGAT
>JAJYMU010000002.1 GCA_021786655.1 Bacteroidota bacterium | reverse complement strand
GCGCAGTTAGTACCAAAGGAAGAAACTATATCACCACACGAACAAAATAATAGTATGGTAATCTCAAATTACCCCAATCCATTTAACCCGACAACTAAGATTAGTTTCTCGCTTCCTCAAAAGAGTCAAGTTAAACTAAAAGTGTTTGATGTACTTGGAAGAGAGATCCAAATTCTTGCTGATGGAGTTTATGAAGCCGGCAAATATGAAGTTGAGTTCAACGCAACAACCTTACCAAGCGGTGTTTATTTCTATAATCTCACAACCGGAAGTAATTCCATCACAAAGAAAATGCTGCTGATAAAGTAATATCATAGCTATAAGAACATTAACAAACAGAAGGCGGCAAATACTTGTCGCCTTCTTTATAACATCAAAGTTATTACACAATCATTCAACTAAAAATATCTTAACAATATTTCGATAATAACGTATGCTTTTACTCAGTTCTTGGCTTGTATATAAAACAGTTTTTCTCTAAGTTTACACAAAATTTTGGCGATTGATAATGTTAAACCTAATATTCATCGTTATACTTTCTTACTTAGTTGGCTCAATTCCTACAAGTATTATTCTTAGCAAACTCGTAAAAGGAATAGATATAAGAAACTACGGCAGCGGCAACGCCGGCGGTTCAAACGTTTTTAGAGTTCTAGGATGGAAGTGGGGCGTTCTAACGATTATCTTCGACGCTTTGAAAGGCGCAGTTGCCGTCATAGTGGTTGCACGTCTTTATCTTGATAATTTTCCGTTCCACAACATTACACCATTCGATGATTTCACACTCGTGCAAATTATTTGCGGTGTTAGCGCGGTATTGGGACATGTATGGACGGTCTTCGCCGGATTCCGCGGAGGCAAAGGTATTGCAACGGGTCTTGGTGTACTAATCACAATTACAACTTTGGATATGGCAATCGCTCTTGGTGTTTTTGTTCTTGTCGTAACATTATCCAGATATATTTCTCTAGGTTCATTGATTGCTGCAATATCGGTTCCGCTGATTCTAATCGTTCGCGAAAATATTTTCGGTGTGAACATACCCGGCTATCATACAATTTTACCGTTTTCAATTTTGCTTGCTCTGTTGGTGATCTTCACTCACAGAGCCAACATAGATAGATTGCTGAAAGGCAACGAAAGAAAAATATCATTCGTAAAAAAGAAATCGAGCTAAATGAGAATTTCTGTTCTCGGAGCCGGCGGCTGGGGAACCACACTGGCCATTCTTCTTCATTACAACGGCCACAACGTTACACTTTGGGAATACAAAAGAAACTACGCTAAAACGCTTGCCCGTTCGCACGAAAACAAAATTTATCTTCCCGGAATTAGAATCCCAAAAGAAATTGAAATAACCCACTCGCTGGAAGAAAGCTGCACGAATAAACATCTTATAGTTTTGGCTGTCCCATCGCAATTCATCAGAAGCGTTCTTCACAATATTAAACGGCTGGATTTCCGCAATACGACTTTTGTAAGCGTCGCTAAAGGAATCGAGAAGGAGACTTTGTTAACCGTCTCGCAAATTATTAAAGACGAGATCAAAGAAATATCCCCATCACAAATTGGTGTGCTTTCGGGACCGAGTCACGCTGAGGAAGTCAGCAGAAAAATCCCGACTGCTGTTGTTACCGCTTCCAAAGATTCGTTCACGGCGAAACAGATTCAGTCGGCGTTTATAACATCGTACTTCAGAGTTTACTCTTCCACAGATATTCTTGGCGTTGAATACGGCGGCGCATTGAAAAATGTTATTGCGATCGGCGCAGGTATAATAGACGGCGCCAAATTCGGGGACAACACGAAAGCCGCCATCATGACGCGCGGCATTGCGGAGATTTCCCGTCTCGGTATTGCGCTCGGCGCCAAACCGGAAACTTTTGCTGGATTATCCGGAATGGGCGATTTAATCGTAACATGCATGAGCAAGCACAGCCGTAACAGATACGTCGGTGATCAGATTGGACGCGGGAAAAAGTTGAAAGACGTTTTGAAAAGGATGCAGATGGTTGCCGAAGGCGTCGAGACATGCCGTTCCGTTCATCAGCTTTCCAAGAAATTCAAGATTGAAACGCCGATTGCTAATGCAGTTTATAAAATATTATTCGAAGAGCGAGACCCCGTCAAAGTAACCTACGAACTGATGACCCGCGATATGAAAGCCGAAGACGAATAAAGAGTCTTCTACCCTTCCTTTTTTTTAATTATATTTATTTCAGTTCCTAACAAGTTCAGCAGCTTCATGCACGATAATATTTCGACATCCATTCAATATTTGAAATCCGTCGGACCAAAACGTGCAGAATCTTTTTCCAAAATCGGAATTAACACAGTTAAGGATTTGCTTTTCTATTTTCCCACCAGATATTTAGATCGATCAACCATTTTGAACACCGTGAAGGTTGTTCAGCATGCCGTTAACGGTTATGAAGGCGAGGTAACTATCATTGGTGAAGTTGTCAATTCTGAAATTCACCGTTACCACCGTAAACAAATTTTTAAGGTTCGTTTCAAAGATGCATCGGGTTTTTTTGAGTGTGTTTGGTTCCAAGGCGCAAAATATTTTCAGAATGTATTTCACACGGGAGAATATTTTGCGATCTCAGCAAAACCGGTTTTAACGAAATATGGACATCTTCAATTCGTTCACCCGGATTTCGATCGATTTGCTGAAAAAGAATCGAAAGAATTTTTTCATACTGGCAAGATTATTCCGTTTTACCGCGTACCGAAAGAATTGAAGGAAACAAATCTTGGCGATTTAAGTTTGAGAAGAATTGTACACCAAGCCGTCGAAAATTTTGCGAAAGATCTTTCCGAATCATTACCGGATTACATCGTTAAAGAGAAAAACCTGCTCAACATTATTGATACTGTGAAAAGCATGCACTTCCCACAAGACTTTCCTTCGCTAGAATCTGCTCAGCACAGAATGAAGTTTGAAGAGTTGTTTTATTTTGAAACGATGGTCGCCTTGCGGAAACAACTTGTCAAAGTGAAAACCAAAGATCATGTTATCAAAACTAAAAGTGATTTGATAAAACAATTTCTAAAATCTCTGCCATTCGAATTGACAGGCGCACAATTAAAAGTGTTGAGTGAAATTAGAAAAGATATTGAAAGCGATAAACCGATGAACCGCTTGCTGCAGGGTGATGTCGGAAGCGGTAAAACAATTGTTGCGCTAATCAGCATGCTGATAGTTGTTGCGAACGGATATCAGGCAGTATTGATGGCTCCAACGGAAATTCTTGCCGACCAGCATTTCAAAAATATTTCCGGGTTGGTCGAACGGTTAGGGATAAAAGTAAGTCTTCTCATCGGCGGACAAAAAAAATCGGAACGGGAAAAAGTTTTGCGCGAGATCACAGACGGCTCAGCTCAAATAATTGTCGGCACTCACGCATTGATTGAAGAGAACGTTAACTTCAACAAGCTCGGTCTCGTTGTAATCGATGAGCAGCACCGCTTCGGTGTGATGCAGCGCTCAACGCTTGTTCAGAAGGGACTTAACACAGACATTCTCATTATGACCGCTACGCCGATACCGCGCACGCTTACAATGTCGGTTTACGGTGATCTCGATCTTTCCGTCATCGATGAGATGCCGTTGAACAGAAAACCAATTAAGACATTCCTTCGCGGAGAAAACAAACTGCCGGACATTTACCAGTTCATAATTGAAAAAGCCGGCGATGGCTATCAAACCTTTTTGGTTTATCCGCTCATTGAAGAATCTGAAAAAGTCGAACTGAAAGCCGCCGAAACTTATTTCAAATCATTAAGAACAGAACATTTGAAGGACTTGCGCTTGTGCTTGATCCATGGGCGTATGAGCTGGCAGGACAAAGAAAAAATCATGTTCGACTTCGCATCCAAGCAATATGACGTGCTCGTTTCGACCACTGTTATTGAGGTCGGAATCGACATACCCGATGCAAACATAATCGTTATCAACGACGCATTCAGATTCGGACTATCGCAGCTTCATCAACTGCGCGGAAGAGTCGGAAGAAGCGATAAGCAGGCTTACTGCATTCTTGTTGCCAAAGACGAACACGCTGTGAAGTCGAACCAGTTAGATCTCAACTTCGATTATCTTTCCCCCGATCAAATAGAAAAGCACAAAACTATGATTCGTCTGAATGCCATGGTTAAGCATACGAGTGGATTTGATTTATCCGAGATTGATTTGAAGCTGCGCGGACCGGGAAATATTTTCGGAACACAGCAGAGCGGCCTGCCCGAACTAAAGTATGCTGACTTAATTGAAGATGCGAAAATTTTATCCGACGCGCGTGACACTGCCTTCGCTGTAATAGAAGAAGACCGACAGCTCGCCCAAGAAAAAAATTCAGTTATTAAAAAGTCTCTCCAAGAAAATTTTCACTACAGCATACGACTCTCACAGATTGCCTGACCTCTCTCCAAAAATTTTTCGTTGGAGGCAGCGGCTTCTCCCAAAAAAGTTTTTTCAAAACATTTTCTTGCAAAAAATTCATAAAAGATTATATTACCAGCAGTAAAAATTGAAAGGATTGTTATTAGTTCCTATCTACCAAATAAAAAATTAAAAGTTGCCCTCACATATAACGTAAAACCGGAAGAAAAAAATTCTTTCCAAGGAACACCTCTCACTCAACACTCAAACTCAACAAAAAATTTCAACGACACGTATGCCGAGTGGGATTCTTACGAGACGATCAACGCGATTAAAGATGCGCTTGAACTTTTCAATGATGTAATTATGATCGAAGCGGACGAAAATGCTTTCGAAAAATTCCGCATCGCCAAAGCTGACATAGTTTTCAACGTTGCCGAATGTGCAAACGGCACCAGCCGCGAGGCACAGATACCAGCAATGCTCGACATGCTCAAGATTCCTTACACCGGATCCGATCCTCTGACGCTTGCAACATGTTTGGATAAGGCACGGACAAAAGAAATTCTGGCTTACCACAATATTCCGACGGCAAAATTTTTATTTGTCGAATCGATTGCTGACTTGGAACGTTTCGATCTGAACTTTCCTGTGATGATCAAGCCGGTTGCAGAGGGTTCCAGCAAAGGAATTTTCAATTCATCACTCGTTTACAACATGAATGATCTTACAGAAAAACTAACGACAAGCTTTGTAACTTATAAACAGCCTTTCCTTATTGAGGAATTCTTGCCTGGCAGAGAATTTACTGTAGCAATTCTTGGAAACGGCTTGGAGACCGAAGTGCTGCCGATCGTTGAGATTAATTTTGATGAATTGCCGAAAGAGTTGGTTCCGATCTATTCCTATGAGGCAAAATGGGTTGTGGATACTCGCGAAAACCCGCTTAACATATTTACGTGCCCTGCCCAGCTTGATGAATCTCTGCAAGACAAAATTAGAAAAGTAGCTCTCGAAACTTATAAAGTTTTAAGATGCCGCGATTGGAGCCGCATCGATATCCGTCTCGATCAAAACGGCGAACCAAATGTGATTGAGATAAATCCGTTGCCGGGCGTTCTGCCGGACCCAAAAGATAATTCGTGTTATCCCAAAGCCGCTCGTGCGAACGGTCTTTCATACGTTGAAATGATAAACAAAGTTTTAATAACAGCAGCCAAAAGATATAACTTGTTATGAACCTTGAACAAAAAGTACTGATATGTTATAACGAGCCCAGTAGATTTTACGATAACTACTTGGGAAAAAATATCTCCGATTCTGCTGACAATGTGGATTTATCCGAAAGAGAGTTTTTGAAACAGATTGCTCTGATCAAAAAAACTCTGCTGAAAAAATATATGAGCGTTGAAACGCTGGCGGTTAACAGCGATATCAAAAGCGCCATGAAAAAGATTCTTCATTTTTCTCCCGATGTGATTTTCAACTTTGTCGAATCGGTTGAAGGCAATTCTAATTTTGAAAGTTACATCGCCGGGATGTTTGACATCTTAGGAATACCTTATACCGGGAACGGTCCCGTCACGCTCGGCAACTGTCTTATAAAATCCCGGACGAAACAAATTCTTCAGTCTCATGGTATTAGAACTCCGAAACATTGGGTTGCTCATTTGAATGAGACTTTAGACAAAAACGAATTCGATCTGAAATTTCCGGTGATACTAAAATTGGCGCGTGAAGACGCAAGCATCGGTATTTCCGAATTCTCCGTCGTAAGAACTTTTAACGAGATGACCGAACGACTTGAATACCTTTACAAAAATTTCAAGCAAGAAGTTCTGATCGAAGAATACATTGAAGGTCGTGAACTGAATGTTGCCATACTCGGAGACAAAATTCTTCCGATTTCGGAAATCCGTTTCGATGGACTTCCGGATGAACTGCCGAAGATTGTAACGTACGAAGCCAAGTGGTCACCTGACAGCGTTTACTTCAAGCATACAACTCCAAAGTGTCCTGCGCCGCTCGATGAACCGCTTAAACAAAAAATTGAAAAAATGGCTCGTGCAGCATTCGATGCAATGGACTGCAGAGATTATGCACGGGTTGATATTCGGTTGAATCAGAAAAATGTTCCTTACGTAATAGAAGTGAATCCGAATCCGGATATTTCTCCAGAT
>JAJYMU010000190.1 GCA_021786655.1 Bacteroidota bacterium | reverse complement strand
ACATTCTGGGACCGTTGACGAATCCTGCCGGAACAAAAAGACAATTAATCGGAACGTTCAATGATGCGACCGCAAAACTGATGTCGGAAGCGGTAAAATTTCTTGAGATGAAAAAAGTCTGCTTCCTCTGCACCAATAATTCATTTGATGAAGTCAGCTTAACTCATCCGACGAATGTGATTGAAGCGGCCGAAAATAATTCGTTTCACATTTACGAATTGACGCATGAATCGTTCGGTTTTCCAAAGCTGCAATTAAGTGATATACAAGGCGGAACGGCAAAAGAAAACGCAGAGATAATTCACAAAATATTTTCCGGCAGGGAAAAATCTCCCGGTTATTTTGTTGTGGCTGCTAATACTGCGTTGGCGCTCAAAGTTGCCGGTGTTTCGGACGACTTGAAAGAATGCGTCGCGCTTGCGGAAGAGTCCATTCTATCCGGGAAAACGCTGAAGAAACTTTTAGAGCTGAAAGAGTTTGGAGAGAAGAACAAATGAGCTTCCTTCAAAAAATATTGGATGTGAAGAAAGAGGAAGTCTCAGAGCTTCACAGCAAATTTACACGAGAAAGTTTTCGCAGCGCTGATATGTATGGTAAAAGAAGGCTCAGTTTGGAAAACGCATTGAGCGACAAAACAAAAATCAACATTATAGCAGAAGTAAAAAAGGCGAGTCCTTCCAAAGGAATTTTGAAAAACGATTTTGATCATGCTGCAATCGGAAAAAACTATATGAAATGCGGAGCCGACGCAATATCAGTTTTGACCGACGAACAATTTTTTCAAGGGGATATTTCATTCTTAAGAGACATAGCCAATATTAAAACTGTTCCGCTGCTTAGAAAAGATTTTATTATTGATGAGTTTCAGATTCTTGAAGCGAAAGCACACGGAGCCGATGCGGTTTTACTAATCGCTGAAACGTTGTCCACCCAACAAATTAACGAACTAACCATTGTGGCCGAAGAAAACGATTTGGAAGTTTTGCTAGAACTCCATTCAGTTATGCAACTCGAGAAAATTGATTTCACGCAAAACAAAATTATCGGCATTAACAATCGTGATCTGGAAACGTTTAAGGTTAATATTAAAACGACCGAAGAAATTGTGAAACAACTTCCTCATGATGTTTTGATTGTCTCCGAGAGCGGCATTAATTCAGAAGTAGTGCTGGATCAACTTAAAAAAATAAATGTGAATGCTGTCCTCGTCGGCGAACATTTTATGAAGTCGGATAATATTGAAAAGTCTCTCAAAGAATTTGCTGGATGGTGCAAACATGAAAGTTAAGATTTGCGGAATCACTAATATTGAAGATGCATTGCTGTGTTGTGAATACGGCGCGGATGCAATCGGGTTCATCTTTTACGAAAGAAGTAAAAGGTACATCTCATTCGAAAGCGCCGAATCGATTTCGAAACAGCTGCCACCTTTTGTTTTCAAAGTTGGCGTGTTTGTAAACGAAGTGGCGGAAAAAGTTAATCGAGCGACAAAACAGATTGGATTAAACGCAATTCAGCTTCACGGAGACGAATCACCGGAGTACATCGAAAGAATAAATTATCCGGTCATCAAATCATTTAGTATAGACAATAACTTCGATTGGAGAACGGTTGACACTTTTAAAAATTGCGGAATCATGCTAGACACTTTTTCATCCGATCAAATTGGCGGAACGGGAAAATCATTCGATTGGAATTTGATCCCGGAGAAGTTAAGGAGCAGAATAATTCTTTCCGGCGGAATAACAATCGATAAGCTCGACATCATTTTCAACGAAATAAAACCGGCAGCGATTGACCTTTCGTCATCGCTGGAATCATTGCCGGGTAAGAAAGACAAACAAAAGGTAATAGAATTTCTAAAACGATTTAACGAACTAAGGAGTAATCAATGCTGATTATCATGGGACTCGAGTCGCCTCGAGAAGATATAAATAAAGTAAAAGAAAAAATCATTGAGTTTAGCTGCACACCGCACGAAATTCCAGGCAGCTCAAAACTTGCAATCGGAATTACAGGTGCAACTCATTTGCTGAAGGAAGAAGATTTTCAGATGATGCATTCGGTGCAAGAAGTTGTGCGCGTGTCAAAAAAGTTTAAGCTCGTCAGCCGACAAATGAAGAGCAACGACACAATAATTGATTTCGGCGGGCCAACAGTTGGCGGTAAAGAACTGTTTATAATTGCGGGACCATGTTCCGTTGAAAACCGTGAACAGACATTTGAAATTGCCGGACAGCTCAAAGAAATGGGAATAAATTTCTTTCGTGCCGGCGCCTACAAACCGCGCTCTAGCCCGTACACGTTTCAAGGATTGAAAGAAAAAGGTTTGGAAATTCTTGACGAGGTTAAACAAAAATTCGGTCTTAAGATAGTTACCGAGGTGATGAACTCTCAATCGCTTCAGTCGGTTTGTGAAGTCGCAGATATAATTCAAATCGGCGCGCGCAACATGCAGAATTATTCTTTGCTGGAAGAAATTGGCGCAACACAGAAACCGGTTCTGCTGAAACGCGGAATGTCTGCCACCGTTGAAGATCTTCTTCTCAGCGCAGAATACATCGCCGCGCAAAGCAACTATAATATTATTCTTTGCGAACGGGGAATTAGAACTTTCGAAACATCAACACGTAACACGCTGGACCTGAACGCGGTTCCGGTTATCAAGCAATGGTCGCATTTGCCCGTCATTGTTGATCCGTCCCATGGGGTTGGTATTTGGGATAAAGTTCCGCAGATGTCGTTAGCGGCAATCGCATGCGGTGCGGACGGACTAATGATTGAAGTTCACAACGATCCCGAGAATGCTTTGTCGGACGGATATCAATCGTTAACGCCGAAAAAATTTAAGGAGCTGTTGAACAAATTGAATGAATTGGCTCCAATTGTAAATAAGGAAATGAAGTTATATGAAAACGCAAACAGCTTATAATTTTCCAGATGCCAATGGAAAGTTTGGAATCTACGGCGGCAAGTTCGTGCCGGAGACTTTGATCTCTGCACTCGATGAATTGGAAAAACTTTACCGAGCGGCGAGACAAGAAAAAGAATTTCAAGATGAACTAGATTTGTTGCAGAGAGAATACAACGGAAGACCGACACCTCTCACTTTTGCAAAACGTTTAACCGATCATTATGGTAAAGCAAAAATTTATTTGAAACGGGAAGACTTGTGTCACACCGGAGCGCATAAATTAAATAACGCACTCGGACAAATTCTTCTCGCGAAGAAACTCGGCAAGACAAGAATTATTGCTGAGACCGGCGCGGGTCAACATGGAGTTGCAACTGCGACAGTTTGCGCAAAGTTCGGTTTGGAATGTGTTGTGTACATGGGCGAAGTTGACATCGAGCGGCAGAAACTTAACGTATTCAGAATGAAAATGCTCGGCGCTGAAGTCATTCCGGTTAAATCCGGCAGCAAAACTTTAAAGGACGCAACCAACGAAGCGATCCGTGATTGGGTTACAAATGTTTCGGACACGCATTACATAATCGGTTCTGTCGTCGGTCCGCATCCGTATCCGATGATTGTGCGCGATTTTCAATCCGTGATTGGCGCTGAGACAAAAGAACAGATAAAAAGTTTTGAGAACCGTTTGCCGGATTATGTTGTTGCATGTGTCGGCGGCGGCTCAAACGCGATTGGAATTTTTTATCCTTTCATTGACGATGAAAACGTAAAACTAATTGGAGTAGAAGCTGCTGGTTACGGTTTGGATTCTGGAAAGCATTGCGCGACACTAACGCTTGGTGAGCCGGGCGTTTTTCAAGGAATGAAAACCTATCTACTGCAAGACGCTAACGGACAAATCTCCGCAGTACATTCAATTTCTGCTGGACTCGATTATCCCGGAGTTGGACCCGAACATAGTTTGCTGAAAGATATTGAGCGCGTTAAGTATGCATCTGTGACGGATAACGAAGCGCTTGATGCGACGCTTCAGCTTTCCAAGCTGGAAGGGATTCTTCCGGCGCTTGAAACCGCGCACGCGATTGCGTATTTGAACAAGCTGATGCCGACAACAAACAAAGATGAACTCGTCGCCGTGAATATCAGCGGTAGAGGCGATAAGGACTTGAATACAATTATCAGTCAAATCGGTGAGAAAGTTTTATGAAGAAAATTTTAGAACACATTGAACAAGTAAATAAGTCGGGCAGAAAAGCGCTTTCGATTTTTCTCACCACGGGATTTCCGGAAAAAGAAAACTTTGTCGAACTGGCGACAACAGTATTGGATAGCGGTGCAGACATGCTGGAAATCGGAATTCCGTTTTCCGATCCGCTGGCGGACGGTCCGGTAATTCAAGCGTCATCTCAAGCCGCTCTTGAAAATGGTATAACGCTCAAAGATGTTTTTTATTATTGCGACAAAATCAGCGTTAAGACTGACAAGCCGTTGATACTGATGGGTTATGCAAATCCAATTTTAAAATATGGTATCAAAAATTTTTGCAAAGACGCACAGTCTTCCGGCGTTTCCGGTTTAATTGTACCTGATGTTCCACTGGAAGAATATGAATCATTTTATGCCGATGATTTTAAGAATTTCGAAAAGATTCTGTTAACAACTCCAACGTCTTCCGATGAACGGATTAAAGCTATTGATCAGCAAAGCGAAGGATTTGTTTACTGCGTTAGCGTTACCGGAACAACCGGAATCAAAAGTAATTTTGACGAAAACGTTCTGAAAAATTTGGAACGGACATACTCACTTGTTAACAAAAACAAAATGCTTATCGGTTTCGGAATTGCAAATGCGGAGAACATTAAAACGTTTGCGCCTTACTGCGACGGCGTAATTGTGGGCAGCGCAGTCATTAAAAAAATTAGCGAGGCAAAATCGTTCTCCGAAGTAGGGGAGTTTGTAAAATCATTAAGCGCAGCGTGTGCGAAGTAGGAATTAACTCGAGAAACTACGTCTTTATTGACGAAGAATCTAAAATCCAACCCCAATGCCAATCGCTGCGAAATATGATGAGAAGTCATTATAGTCGTCGTTCGATTGGTTTCGCAAGAATCCGCTGGTCAATGTGATGTCAAAACCAAAATCATTTCCCAAATCAAAATATCTGGAGAGATTTATTTCTACGTAGGAATGCATGTCATGACGGTTGCCGTCAATTTGGTTGCCGGCAAGATCCAACGCCGGCGCTGTATATTTTTTATACTGAAGCAGTCCATCTAGGGTAAGCTTCATTCCAATCGGTAATGATTGAGTGAACTTAACGGCGGCTTCGGGTCCTTCGTAGGAAAAAAAGTCGTTGTAAATATCTTCAGAAAGAAACGAAGTGTTAACGTATTGAGTAAGATACCGGTTTTGAGAACGAATGTTATATCGATAAAGAGCGTTTGCCTGGAATGAATTATTTGACCAGACTTGCTTTGCATAAATACCGAACGCTATTTGATACGTACCGTTGGATTGAGGAGTAATTAAAATCTTTTTGTTCGATGCAACGTTCGAACCCGGCTTCCCTTTGCCTTGAGATTTTGAATTGAAATTTCTTACCTGTTCGTACTTAGTTGTGTCGTAATAAGTTTGAGTGTAGTACTTAAATCCGCCGCTCAAATTAATACCGTAGATCATTCCTGAGCCCGTTGTTTTTCCAGCCTCAAATGAAAGCAAGTCTGTTACGTTGGATAAATCTTCAATGTAAGTATAGCTTCTGTAAGCCAGTGAGTTAGAAATGCTAAGATTAAAGTCCGGGTTTGTTATATACTTGTAGAGAAAATTCAAAGCAAGCCCATAGTTGTCAAAATCTTGGTGAGCGGTTTTATCCATACGTGAGTTTAATGCAATGCCAAACAGCATAGTGTTATAAATTTCATCGGAATCGTTCTCGTTTTCAGTTGTGTCTTCCGTTTCGGAACCATTTGATTGCTTTTCAAAATTGAGTTGGTAATTTGCGCTGAAGGTATGTTCATAAAAATTTCTGTCGGTAAATTCGTTGAACAACATCAATCCGCTCACGTAAGAAAAATTCAACTGCGATTTCGGAAATTCTTTGTTGTATTTCAGCTCCAAATAAGTCTGTTTAGTTTGATCACCGACTGTTTGGTAATTGTTCAACGGATTTTTGTTGTACCCGGCAGTTATGGAACCGTAACCTTCAAATTGGGCGAAAGACAAAGATGCTAATGCCGTCATAAGAATCAATGCAGCATCAAAAAATATTTTTTTCAATTCTAATTCCTTGCTGTTAATCAATTATATTCGTTCGTTTATCTGCGCACGAAATATATCTATTATGGTTTACTGTTCGTTTGATCCAAGTCAAAGCGAACTGTTTTTGCCCAAGTCCGCTTTTCCTTTTTGATGTAATCAGAGTAGGCGGCTTTGAGAACAATATAAATCCAAAGTTGGCAGTAAGAAAAGTACATGATGATAATCAACCATATTTTTGAGGCGCTGTCTTCACGGTCGAATGAAATTGCGAGGGTAATTTCAAAAATGAAAAGTATGAAAGCCATTATCCAAACAAAGGTGTATGGACCCGGTAACGACATGCTAACCAAGTTTAGCGCGCTTATGATAAAGAGAAAATCGGAAATTATTATTGCCGCGAAGAAA